>JASHVP010000073.1 GCA_030044475.1 Thermoplasmata archaeon
CGAGAACTCGTCGAGCAGCTCCTGCTTCAGCCGCAGGGCGCGGCCGTACCATCGGCCGACCGTCCGCATCGCCTGCGCGTGGTCGCGCCCCAGCAGGAGGAAGGCCGCCACGGCGGCGATGATCACCCAGTCGACGTCGGAGAAGAGCGCCACGTCAGCTCACCCGGCCCCGACCGCGCCCGGCGGACGCGGGCGGGGTCCGCTGCCCCGCTCCCAGCGGCCGGCGAAGTACGCGCCGCCGAAGTACAGCCCCATCATCGGGAGGGCGATGAGCAGCATCGTGATCCCGGAGTTGTCCGGGGTCACGACCATGCCGAAGACGAGGGCCCCGAGCACCGCGCCCCGCCAGTGCTTCCGCCACGCGGTCGCGCGGACGACGCCGAGCCGCGTGAGGGCGTAGATGAACACCGGCAGCTCGAAAACGACGCCGAAGGCGAGCGAGTAGAGGAGGGCGAACGCGATGAACGACTCGACCCCGAGGACCGGCGCGAGCCCCATCGCGGAGACGTAGAGGAAGAGGAGGCGGAAGGTGAACGGCGTGAGGACGAACAGGCCGAGGACGGTTCCGACGGCGAAGAGGCACGTAGCCGGGATCCCGATCTGTCGGAGGAGCGCCCGCTCGTTCCGCCGGAGCGCGGGGACGAGGAAGGCCCCGACCTCGTGGACGATCCACGGCATCCCGAGGATGACGGCGAGCAGCGCTCCGATCTCCATCTGGGCGACGATCGAGTCGCCGACCCCGACGTTCAGGAGCGTGACGTCGGCCGGCAGCATCCAGTGGACCATCGCCCGGAACACCTGCGCCGTGACGTTGTAGAACGGGCTCGGCCACGGGTAGGCCAGCGGGACCCCGATCCCGAACAGCGCGACATGGACCGGGACCAGTTCGAAGAACAGCAGGAAGCCGAAGATCCCGGCGAGCACGACCCCGATGCGGACGACCCGGCGCCGGACCTCCGCGACGATCGCGAGGATGCGGTCGAGGTCGCCCATCAGTCACCCGACGACCTCCGGGGGCGGCGGCCGACCCTCGTCCCGGGGGGCGGGCGAGCGACGGAGTCCCCTCCCGCGTGCATCCCACCGCCGCCGGCCGACGGGGTCTAGCGGGCGGGTCCCGTCGACGCCGGAGCGCTTCCCGCCGCCTGGTCCGCCTTGAGCTCCCGCTCGACCTCGAGCCGCCCCTTCTTGAATTCCCCGACGGAACGCCCGAGGCTGTGCGCGAGCTGCGGGATCTTGCTGGACCCGTAGAACAGGATCCCGGCCACTACGGCGATGATCAGCCAGTCGTCGATCGAATCGAACATCGGCCCCCCACGCGGTCCACGCCGAGGGCCGAGGATATGGCGTTCGTACGGGACGACCGAACGGGTAGGGACGGTCCCTACCCGGACCTCATAAAGGCGGTCAGGCCGCTTCGACCAGGATCGTCTCGGCCCCAGCGGCGACGGCGCGGTCGATCGCCACTTCCGCGAGCAGCGTGAGGCACCCGGCCCCGCGCTCGAGCAGCTGCGAGACCGAGCGGGCGCTTCCGGACCGCGCGGCGGACGCGAGCCGTCGGCCGCTCGGGGCGGCGGCGGCGTTCCTCGCCTCGTAGTAGACGCCGCAGGCGTGGTCGAGGGAGGGGTGCATGAGCGCGTCGACGACCGCCTTCAGCTGGACCTTCAAGTCCGGCACCACGACGCCGAGGGCGCCCGCGGCATCGGCCGGCAACTTCCCAGCGATCTCGTTGAGGGCCCGCAGCGCCTCGCCGAACATCTCCGCGAGCTCGCCGAGCGCATGGACCACGACGCGCCACTCGAGCAGTTGGCGCGGGTCGGGGCTGCCGATCCTCCGGGCGAGCGACCAGTCTCGGCTCGCGAGGAACAGCTGCCGGACGAGCAACGCGAGGACCTTGCGGGCCTCCTCGTCGAGGATCGCTGGCCGCCGGCTCGGCACCCGGCGCTGGCTTACCTCCTCCATCTCGTCGAGGAAGGCCACCAGGATCATCTTCATCCGCTGGACGAGCTGCGGCAAACCGTACTTTGACGGGTCGATGAAGTTCTGCAGCACGATCCGGTTCGGCTCCTGCGCGACCACCGACACCCCGAGCAGCCCGCGGGCCGTCTCGAGGAGCTCCTCGACGCGCTCGGGCCCGAGCGGCAGGTCGGTCCGGATCTCGATCGCGTCGTGGCCCGCCCGGTACGCCCCGATCACGAGGCGGGTGAGGACGCCCGGCGTGTCGAACGACCGTGCGTGGACGAGGTACGGCACCCCGTTCGTCGAGACGCCCGGCGCCGGCGCCGGTTTGAGGTAGAGCGTCCCGTCATCGTTCTGGTCGAAGACGATGAGGTCGCCCGGCCGGAGGTTCATCGCCTCGGCCCACGGTTTCGGCAACGTGACGGCGATCGACGAGTGTCCCGCCTTCAGCACACGGCGCTCCCGACTCGGTGTTCCCCACGCCATCGAAGCCGTCCGAACCTACTACAAGGTCCGTAGGTTCAAGGAGGGGAGGCTCTTGAACGTTGCGGCACGCCGGGCCGCGCTATCCCTTCGGCGGCGACGACGGGGGCGGCGTGCTTCCGCCGGGGCCGGCGTCCGGGGGTTCCGCATAGCCGAGCCGTTGGGGCGGCATCTCGAACTCGCTCCCGCGCCGCCGGCCGATGACGAACCCGAGCACCACGGCGATGACCGTGAGGGTCACGATCGTCCCGACGATGATGAAGACCGCCAGCCCCGGTCCGGTCGCGGGGGCGCTCACGGACAGGTTCGCCGGCACCGCCTCCCCGAACGCGATGTAGCCGTACATCCCGCTCTGGAAGTGGCCGGGCTCGAGGCAGACGAACTCGAACCAGCCGACTCCCGAGAACTCGATCGTGCCGTTCGTGGTGAGGCCGGTCCCGTTCTCCCAGAGGCTGATCAACGGCGGGTACTGCTGGAAGTACGTGCCGAGGTCGGTCGTCGAGGGGATCGTGTGGTTCAACTGGGACGAGACGGTGAAGGTGTGTCCCGAACCGCTGGTGTCGGCGTTCGTGAAGATCGCGGTGACGTTCACCCCGACCGGGACGTCGTTGATGATGTCCGGCGAGAATCGGAGCCCGTCGACCGCGCTCAACGCGAACGAGTTCGCGTCGCCGACGGTAATCGCCGCTCCGCGCGCGGGGAGGGCGACCAGCCCGACCGACACGATCCCGGTCAGGAGGAGGCCCACGACCCCCCCGACCACCAGCATGCGTCCGAGCCGTACTCGCGTCGGGTGCCTCACGGTGCTCCGAAGGGCGGTCGCCCAGCGGTGCTGCCGTTCAAAGCCATTCCGTACGTACATCGGGCGGCCTCCGCCCCCGCGACGGACCCCGCCGCAGTTCGTACGCGGTGGATATGTAACCCGGCGCCCCCGTCGACGCATCGTGGCGTCCTCGGCGATCGCGGCGCTGGCCGCTCGCTCGCTCGCGCCGGCCGTCCGGGTCGTGCTCGCCTCCGGCCAGACGATCCTCCAGGAGGTGAACCCCCTCCTCTGGACGATGATCGCGATCAGCGCCGCGGGGGCGATCGTGACGTTCGCCTTCCTCGTCTACGCGGTCTGGAGGTTCCGGGACCCGAAGGCCCGGAAGCGCCGCTATGGTTAACAAATACGAAGTGGCGTGGACGCTCGCGGTCGTCGGGCTCCTCGCGGGGGTCGCGGTCTATTCGACGATCCTCCTCTACCAGATCGACGCGCTGCCGGCCCATCCGGACGAGTACGTGACGGTGATCGGGCAGCAGTGGGCGTGGCGGTTCTGCTACACGAACGGGACCTGCGTGACGTCGGAGTACGACGCGACGACGAACACGGTGACGGGCGGGGCGTTCTGGGCACAACCGGGGGCGGTTGTGCAGATCAACGTCACGTCGGTCGACGTCGACCACTCGTTCAACATTCCGCAGCTCGGGGTCCGGATCGACGCGATCCCGGGTCGGTGGAACTACTTCTCCTTCACCGTGCCGAACGTCGCGCCGGGAACGCAGTATCTGATCCAGTGCACCGAGTTCTGCGGCGAGTTCCACGGGACGATGCGCTCGTTCCTGATCGTGACGTAGCCCGGGGAACGGGGGCCCACGGCGTCGCGGGCCGAACCTACGGGTGGCCGCCGTGGCCGGACGGGGGCGCGGGGGGGAACCGACCCACGAACGACGCGAGCGCCGCCACGCCGATCCCGATCCCGAGCAGGATCCCCGAGCCGATGAGGACCCACCCCTCGACGATCGCGGTGCTCGGCGCGGGGGGCGCGGGCGGGACCGGGACGCCGGCGTACAGGTAGCCGAACATCCCCGCGGCGAAGTGGCCCGACACCTGGCAGAGGTACTCGTAGACGCCCGACGCCGGGACCGTGAAGTTCGCCCAGACCGTTGCGCCGTCCCCGGTGGGGACGTTCACGCTGACGAGGGGCGGGTGGGTCAGGAAGTACGACGAGTAGTTCCCGGGCGTCAGGCTGACGTTCGACTGCGGCACGACGGTGAACGTGTGGGCGAAGTCGCCGAGGTTCGTCACGAGCACGTCCACGTTCACGGGAAAGTGGGACGAGTTTGCGTCCAGCACGTCGGGGATGAACAGGTACGACGAGCCCTGGACGGACGTGTTCTCCTCCAGCCCGAGCCCGGGCGCGGTCGAGGTGATGTTGAGGAACCCGCGCATGCCGGCCTGGAACTGGTACGGCACGACGGAGACGAACTCGAACGAGTCGAACCCGGCGGAGTTCGTCGCGTTGAAGGTCAGGTTGGTCCAGACGCTGCCCCCGGCGGGCACCGAGAGGTTGGCGAGCGATCCGTTGGCGTTGAAGAACGCGTCCAGCTCCGTCGGGGTCCAGGAGGTGTTCAGCGGGTGGTTCGGAATCTTCGAGAGCGTGAAGGTGTGCGTATACATCCCGACGTTGACCAGGTGGAGCTCCAGCGTCGAGTTCTGCGGCGTGCTGAGGTAGGCGGGGGAGTACGCCGGCGTGTCGGTCAGGTTCACCAGGGTCTCGTTGACGAGCGGATGGGCGTACCCGACCGGGGGCGCCACCCGGATCACGTGCGACGCGGCCGCGGCCGTCGGCAACCCGATGGCGACCACGACGAGGGCGGCGAGGAACCACGGGGTCGCCCGACGCCACGGCGTCGGGCGCCGACGTACGGGGGCGTCGTGCACGGAAATCCCTGACGGCGTTTGGACCTGGGGGCCGTTGATAACGGCTGTGTACGAATCGGCCGGGCCGCCGCTCACGGGGGCGGCGACGCGGTCTCGTGCGCGGTCGGTTCGAGCGAGGGCCGAGGCGCGGCCGCCGGGAGCTCCTCGCTCCCCGGCCGGGCGAGCCAGGGGCGACCCGGGGGTCCCTGGTAATAGCGTCGGATGAGGTAGCTCGCCTCGGCCGCCATTACCACCGCCATCACCGCGCCGAACGCGACCACGGACGCGTTCGATCCCCCGTCGCTGGCCACCGCCAGGCCGCAGAGGGCCATCGCGAAGAACGCCGCGGCGAGGCCGCCGAGGAGGCCGACCTCCCCCTCCTGCACGCGGCGCGCGAGCAGGTGCCGGACCAGGAGGGCGAACGCGACCGCCATCAGCCCTGTCATCGCGAGGCCCCCGACCGTGGGGAACGCGGTCACCCACGGGGCGAGGACCGACGCGGCCGTCAGCGCGAGGAGCGCCTCGCGCTCCACCCGGGACAGCGGCGCCCACACGACCAGGGCAGCCATCACCGCCGCCATCGACCAAAAGAACCAGACGGACGAGAGGCCGATCGCGAGCACGTCGGAATTCGGCGGGGGCGTGGCGGGACCCGCCAGCGCGAAGAGGATCCCCATGAGCACTTCGGAGCCGGTCGCCACGACGCCGAGCGAGACCGGCCAGAGCCAGCCGTGCGGCCGGATCCGGCGGTCTTGGAAGATGACGAGGCCGATGAACCAGATCCCCGCCGGCGCCATCATCATGAAGTTGAACGCGAGCAGCACCCAGGTCCACGCCGAGGTCCCGTCCGAGTTGAAGAACACCATCACGAGCGACATCAGGAGGACGCTGCCGCCCCCCAACACCGCGAGCGCCAGGAGCATCTGCGTGACGAGGGGCGGGGCGTGGTTGGACGGGAGGACCTTCCCGAGGACGAAGATCGTGATGACGACCATCGCCGCCGCGATCGTCGCGAACGGCAGGAACGCCGTGCTCACGCCGACCGGCGGCACCGGAACCGGCATCGGACCGCCGGCGCGACCGGGGCTCGGTTGATATCCCCGGTGTACCGACCGGTCGCGGGACCCCTCAACGGGAGTCCCGCGGGGAGTTCGGCGCGCCTTCGAACCGGCGGAGCAGCTGCGTCGTCACCTCGACCAGCGGATGGTGGCTCGCGTGGTCGATCTCGACGTCGGCGACGGTCCGGAGGTGGTGCTCCTTCGCGAGTCGCTCGAACCCCGTCTCCTTCGCGTCGAACTCGTCCGGACGGTCGCACGTCAGGATGAACGCTTGGAGCTGGGTGAGCCCCATCTCGCGCGCGGCGAGCGCCCGGTGGTGCCCGTCGACCAGGATCCACGTCGGTCCCTTCTGGACGACGAGCACCGGCTCGGCGAAGCCCCGCTCGAGCTCGTACCGTCGTCCCTCGAGCTCGTCCTCGAAGACCTTCCACTGCGTCGGCGTGAGCTCGTCGATCCGGACCAGGCCGCGATGCATCGAGAACGGCAGGCCGTACCGATCCGCCAGGAGTTGCCGCAGGGTGTCCGCCTTCGCCGGGGACGCCCGCTCGAAGTGCGACCGGACGACGTCGATGCTCGCCAGGATCCCGCACAGTCGGCCGTCCGCGTCGATGATCGGGAGGTCGCGCAGGCCGAACCGGAACATGATGCGGGCGGCGTCGTCGAGGCCGGTCTCGGGGGTCGCCGTGATCGTGCCGCCCCGGATGATCTGGGCGAGGGGGGTCGAGCCCTCGAGCCGGTGCCGGAGCAACTCCTTCGCGCTCACGAAGCCGACGAGCCGCC
>JASHVP010000074.1 GCA_030044475.1 Thermoplasmata archaeon
GGAGCTTCTCGTCGCGGACCGCGTCGAACGGGACGACGAACCGGGCGGGGTCGAAGAAGATCTGGAGCTCGGCCTGCGTGAACGCGCGCATCCGGAAGAGGACCTGACGCGGCGCGATCTCGTTCCGGTACGCCTTGCCGACCACCCCGATCCCGAGCGGGAGCGCGTGCCGGCCGACGTCCCACATCCGCGCGAACGAGAGGTAGCTCCCCTGGGCCGTCTCGGGGGCGAGGTACGCGCGCTCCTTGCCGGTGACGCCGAAGTCGACCCCGAACATCAGGTGGAACGGTGGCGGCACGGTCAGTTGCGTCGAGCCGCAGTTCGGGCACCGGAGCTGCTGCGCCCGGACGATCTCCCGGATCTCGTCCGGCGAGAGCCCGTCGACGCCCTCCGGACGGACCTTCTCGACGATCGTCTCGGCCCGGAACGCCTGATGGCACGACTCGCAGACGACTTCGGGGTCGGTGAAGTTCTCGAGATGCCCCGAGGCCCGGACCACGGGCTCCGGCAGGAGCTCCGACGGCTGGATCTGGTAGTAGTCGTGCGAGAGCCCCACGAACCACGCCGCCCACGCGTCCTCGACGCGCCGCTTGAGCGCGGCGCCGAGCGGACCGTAGTCGTAGAGGCCCTGCGCTCCGCCGTAGATCTCCGCGGACGGCCAGACGACTCCGCGCCGCTTGAGCAGGGCGAACAGTTCGTCGTGCTTCACCGGCGCCCCCCGCGGCGGGCCGGTCCGGGCCGGGCGATAAGATGTTCGGTCGTTCGGGTGACGACCTGGTACGCTGGGTCGTCCGACGGCAAGCGAAGGACGAGCGGGGTCGCCGGGCTCCCCACGGCGATCCGCGCCGACTCGGGCGACCCCAGCCACTGCCACGGGGCGACCAGGGCCGCATCGGCCAGGAACCGGGCGGAGACGGGCCGCCTTCGCAGCCGGGTCCCGACGTAGGCGAACTCGAGCTCGCGCCAGATCGAGGGGGCGTGGAACATCGCGTTGTCGGTGCCGAGCAGGAGGCGGATCCCGAGCCGCTCCATCGACGCCAGGTCGGGCTGCCGTCCGAACAGCGCGTTGGAGCGGGGGCAGACCGCGACGGGAACGCCGGCGTCCCGGACCTCGGCCAGGTCGTCGGGCGTCGCCTTCGCGAGGTGGATGAGGAGGTCCGGACGCGGGTCGAGGTACCGGGCCGGCCGCTCCCGGACCGCCTCGCTGGCGTGGAGGCCGAACCGCTTGCCCCGCGCGCGGCAGGCGCGCGCGACGTCCGACCGCGTCGCGTCGCTCTCGTCCCGCGCGCTGGACAGGCCGACTCCGTCCGCCACGTTCAGCAGCGCCGACAGCTCCCCGGGATCGACGGGCCGGGCGAGGGGCCGGCCCAGGGCCAGCACCCGGACCGACGACCCGCGGGCGGCGGCCCGGAGCAGCTCCACGCCCGCCCGACCCTCCTCCCTGAAGTCGACGACGACCGCGACGCCGTCGCGCTCCATCCGCCGGAGGGCGCCGCGGATCGCCGCTCGCTTCTGCGACGCGGTCGCCGTGGCGAGTAGGCGGAACTTGTACCCGTGGGGCGGCATGACGAGCCGGGAGACCGGCCCGGGAGGCGGCTCGCGCACCGAGACGGCGTCCCCGAGATGCGTGTGGGAATTGACCGGCGCTGGCACGACGATGCCGCGGATCCGGCGGTCCCGGCCCCGCCGGGAGTCGGTCCCCCGCTGCCCGACTTCGACCACCCGGCCCGCCCGGAACCGGACGTACGCGGGCCGGGCGCCGTCGAGGTCGAGGATCGCCCCGTCGACGAGCATCGTGACGGAGCCGCGGAGCGACACCGCCGCATAAGGGAGCGCCGTCCTGCGGCGAAGCGCTATGCGGGGAAGCGCCTCCCCGTTCTCGCCGATGGACGGGCCGGAGGACGAGCGACCGCGGGACCTATTGGTCTCGGGCCACGTCAACATCGACCGGTTCCTGCGGGTCGACCGGTTCCCCGAGCCCGACCGCACCGTTCCCGTCCGGGGTAGCCGGGCCGAGCTCGGCGGGACGGCGGCGAACATCGCCCGCGTGGCGGCGTCGTACGGGGTCGCCTGCGGCCTGCTCGCCCGCGTCGGCGACGGCTGGCGCGCGGAGTACGCGCACCTGCTCGAGGCGTCGCGCATCGACGTGCGGGGCCTGGAACTCGTCGATCGGATCTCGACCCCGACCTGCTACATCGTGGAAGACGGTCGGGGTCGCCAGCGGACCCTCATCGACCAGGGAGCGATGGGCGACCGGGTGCCCCCGTACCGGGCGCCGTCGTGGTTCCGCGAGTACCGCTGGGTCCACCTGACGACGGGGCCGGTGGACCGTCAATTGGCCGTCGCACGGGAGGCCCATCGGAACGGCCTCCGGGTCGCGGCGGACCCGGCCCAGGAGATCTTCTATCGGTGGGATCCCCCCTCCTTTCGGCGGCTCCTCCGCGAGTCCGAACTGCTCTTCGGCAACCGGGACGAGCTCGCCCGCGGACAGGCGCTGGTCGGCGGTCGGACGATCGCCGACCTCCTCGAACGGGTCCCGACGATCGTGCGGACGGAGGGGGGCCGGGGGGCGACCGCGTTCACGCGGGCCGGAACGTACCACGTACCGTCGCGCCGACCGCGTCGCGTCCGCACGGCCGTCGGCGCCGGGGACGCGTTCCGGGGCGGGTTCTACGCCGCCTGGTTCGAGGGGGAGCCGATGCCCGGTTGCCTCACCGCCGGGACCCGAGCGGCGGTCGCCTGGATCGAAGGGGCACGGTAGGGCGTACGATGGAGATGCGCCCGTTCGGTCGTCTGATCTCCGTCGAGACGGCCCGCCGCCGACTGCTGCGCGCGGTGTCGCCGATCGACCGCGTGGAGTCCGTTCCCATCGAGACCGCGTTCGACCGGGTCGTGGCCACGGAGGTACGGGCCCCGCGCGCCGTCCCCGAGTTCGCTCGGACGACCTGGGACGGCTACGCGCTCCGGAGCGCCGACACGGTCCGCGCCCGCCGGGAGAGCCCGGTCGCTCTCACGGTCGTCGGGGAGGTGTTCGCCGAGCAGGCGTATCCCCGGGCCGTCCGACCGGGCGAGGCGGTGGCGATCGCCACGGGGGGCGCCGTCCCCCGCGGCTGCGATTCGGTGGTGATCTTCGAAGAGGTGACGAGGCGGGGCCGGCACGTCGAAGTCCCCCGCCCGGTCCGGGCCGGCGACCGGATCTCCCCCCCCGGTCACGACTTCCCGTCGGGGGCGCGGCTCGCGCGCCGGGGCGAGGTGCTCTCGGCGGTCTCGGTGGGCACGATCGCGGCCTGCGGGATTCCCCGCGTCCGCGTGTTTGCCCGCCCCGTCGTGGCGATCGTCCCGAACGGCAACGAACTGCTCGTCCCAGGCGAGCAGGGGGCCCCCGGCCGGATCTATGAGAGCAACAACGCGTCCGTTTCGGCGGTCGTCGCGGCGGCGGGCGGGATCCCGCGGCCGGTTCGTCCGGTCCCGGACGACCCGCGCGCCATCGAGCGGGCGCTGCGAGCCGCGCTCCGGAGCGCGGACCTCGTGCTCGCCACGGGCGGGAGTTCGGTCGGGGAGCGCGACCATCTCCCCCGGGTCCTCCCCCGGCTCGGGCCGCTCCTGTTCCACGGGATCGCCGTCCGGGCCGGCAAGCCGACGCTCGCCGCCCGGGTCGGCTCCAAGGTCGTGATCGGGATGCCCGGTCACCCGACGTCCTGCCTCGCGAACATGTTCTGGCTCGGGCTGCCGGTGTTGCACCGGCTCGCCCGTCGCCCGGGGGTCGGCTTCACCGAGGGGACGGCGGTCCTCGGCCGCGACGCGGTCGCGCCGACGCCCGGCTTCTCGACCGTCGTGCCGCTCCGATTCGTCCGCGGCCGGGCCTACTCGACGTTCCGGGGCTCGTCGGTCCACACGAGCCTCGCGGGCGCGACGGCGTTCGCCCTCCTCCCTCCGGGGAAGCGCCGGGTGCCCGCCGGCGCGCGGCTCCGCGTGTTCCACCTCGACCCGCCGCTCGGTCCGGCCGTCCCGGCCGGGAACGGTTAAGGTCGGGCCCCCGGTGAACGGCCGTGGACCGCTCGGCGCTCCGGGTCGCGCTCCTCTCCATCGAAGGGACCAATTGCGACGACGAACTGCGCGTCGCGCTCGCGGCGCTCGGCGCGCGGCCCGAGGTCGTCCACCTGAAGCAGTTGGAGGGTCGGGACGTCGGCCCCACGGAACGCCGGCGGCTGTCCGACTACCAGCTCCTGTTCGTCCCGGGCGGGTTCTCGGCCGGCGACTACGTGCGCGCGGGAGCGATCTTCGCGGCGCGGATCCGGTCCGCGATCGGGCCGGACCTCGAGCAGTTCGTCCGATCCGGAAATCTGGTCGGCGGGCTCTGCAACGGCTTCCAGGTGCTGACCGAGCTCGGGCTGCTCCCGGGCCGCCCAGGGGGCCGGCTGGCGCCGCCGGAGGCGGCGCTGATGACGAACGACTCCGGACACTACGAATGCCGCCCGACGTTCGTCGCCTGGGACGGCGGGGGGTTCGCGCCGTTCCGCTCGTTGACGAAGGGGACCCGATTCCTCTTCCCGTCCGGTCACGCCGAGGGAAAGCTGGTCCTCGCCGGGGCCGACGCGCGCCGGCGCGAGCTCGAGTCGGCCGGGCAGGTGCTGTTCCGCTGGGTCGCGCCCGACGGGGGTCCCGCCCGCTATCCGTGGAACCCGAACGGATCGGAGGGGGACGTCGCCGGGCTCACGAACCCCGAGGGGAACGTCTTCGGGCTGATGCCCCATCCCGAGCGCGCCTTCTTCCGGGCCCAGTTGCCCGACTGGACCCGCGGTGGCTTCGCGAGCGGGGCCGCCGACGGGGAACGGTTCTTCGAGCCGATCCTCGCGTACGCCGAGCGCCACCTCTGACCGGGTCCCCGTCCCGAGCGAACTCCCAGACCCAGAGCCGTTCCCCCGGGAGGACCCGCTCCGCCACGACGCGGACCGTGCCCCCCCGGCGGCTCCAGGCCGCGCGGAGCCGGGCCCCCCGACGGGCGTCCTGGAGGGAGGAGACGACGAGGTACGCACGTCCGTGCGGCGCCAGCCACCTCGGCAGCGACCGCACGATGCGAGCCGCCACCCTCCACCCGTCGGGGCCCCCGTCGAGCGCCAGGTGGTGCCACCGGTCGGGATCCCGGTCGCGGGGCCGCGTGGGGAGATACGGGGGATTGGCGAGCAGCCGGTCGAACGGACCCAGCCCGTGCGCGAGGTCGGTGCGCACGAGGTCGAGGGCGACGCCGGCGGAGCGGGCTCG
>JASHVP010000075.1 GCA_030044475.1 Thermoplasmata archaeon
GATCCTCGAGCAATTCTCCGCCGACGAACGCCCCACGGCGTTCGCCTCCTTCCAGGAGATGAGCATGGTCGGCTCGATCGCCGGCCTCCTGATCGGCTACTTCTGGACCCTCGCCAACGACGCCCTGCTCTCCCTGTTGTACGTGCTCGCCGCCCTCGCCCTCGCGAGCGCGATCGCGCTCTGGTTCGGGATTCGCGAGTCGATCCGGCCGGTGCCGTCCTCGCGGATCGCCCATCACCCCGAGAGCCTCCTCTCGCGCGTCCGGACGGTCACCTCGTTCCGGATCGCGATCCCGTTCTTTCCGCGCCGCCCCCGCCTGAACCGCGCGTCGCTGCGACGATTCCGTCAGTGGGCCCGCGAGGAGCTCCGCCACGAGCTCCCCCTCCTCCTCGCCGCCGGGTTCCTGTTCAACTTGGCCGCGAACCTGTTCAACATCTCCTACACGCCGTTCCTCTACTCCGCCGGGCTCGCAACCGCTTCGATCTTCCTCGTGAACTTCTCGAACAACTTCACGCAGACCCTGGTGTTCCCCCTGACGGGCGGGCTCGCGCGCCGGGTCGGCCCCGACAAGCTGGTCCACCGGGCGACCTACGCCCGCTGCATCGGCTACCTCGCGACCGCGGGGCTCACCTTCGCGGTGGTCGCCCGGTCGACGGCGCTCGACGTGAACTTGGTGATCTACGCCCTGCTCGGGGGCGCGATCGCGATCTACACGACCGCGAGCTCCCTGATGCTCTTCCGGGGACTGGAGGGTCGGGACGCCGGGAGCCTGCTCGGGCTCAACAGCGCCCTGGGCGGGCTCGCGGCGGTGCTCGGCGCCGTCCTGTCGGGCGTGCTCGCCGTCTTCGGCAGCTTCCGGCTCGTCTTCCTGGTCGCCGGCGGGATCCTGCTGGTCTCCCTGCCCCTTTGGACCGCCGCCACCGTCGCCTACCGGCGCCGGCGCAGGGACGCCCCGGAGCCGGTCGTCGTCACCACGTCCCGGCCGTCCGGACGCGCCCTCGACCCGACGGCGTCCGCAAAAACCCATTAACCTCCCGGCCGTCGGCGCGGCCGGTCCGCGCACGATGGTCGACCCAACGACGGTCCAGCGGGGTCTCGAGTCCGTCGTCGCGCTCGAGTCCCGGATCTGCTTCATCGATGGCAAGGAAGGCCGGCTGATCTACCAGGGGTACGACATCCGGGACCTGGCGGCGAGCTCGACGTTCGACGAGGTCGCCTACCTCCTCTGGTACGGACGCCTCCCGACGGCGACCCAGCTCGACGACCTCCGACACCGCTTCCGCGAACTCCGGACCCTCCCGCCCGAGCTCGCCGCCCAGATCGACCAGCTGCCCGCCGACGCGAATCCGATGGACATGCTCCGCACGTCCGTCAGCACCCTGGCGCTCTTCGAGCCCGGGGAGACGAAGCCCGGGGCGAGCTCCATCGGCGGCGCGCAGCGCCTGACCGCGGTCCTCCCGACCATCCTCGGTCAGTTCCACCGCCGGCGAGCGAAGCTGCCTCCGATCGCCGCCCGTCCCGACCTCTCCAGCGCCGCCTACTTGCTCTATGCCCTGCTCGACCGCGAGCCGACCGAGCTCGAGACGCGGGCGCTCGACGTCTGCCTGATCCTCCACGCCGACCACGAGCTGAACGCCTCCACGTTCGCGGCGCGGGTCACCGCCTCGACGCTGAGCGACCTCTACAGTTCGATCACGAGCGCCATCGGGACGCTCAAAGGCCCGCTCCACGGCGGGGCGAACGAGCGCGTGATGGAGCTGCTCGACGAGATCGGCACGGTCGATCGCGTGGAAGAGGTCGTGAAGGCGAAGCTCTCGGCGCACGAGCGGATCATGGGGTTCGGTCACCGGGTCTACAAGGTCGAGGACCCCCGGGCGACGATCCTTCGGGAGTGGGCCCGGCGCATCGGCGAGTCGAAGGGGAACCTCCGGTACTACGACCTCCTCCGCGCGGTGGAACAGGTCGTCCACCGGGAGAAGGGACTCTATCCGAACGTCGACCTGTATTCGGGCGCCGTCTACACGCAGCTCGGGATTCCGCCGGACCTGTTCACTCCGCTGTTCGCGTCGAGCCGGGTCTCCGGGTGGACGGCGCACGTCCTCGAGGAGTACGAGGACCTCCGTTTGATCCGGCCGACCGCGAAGTACGTCGGGGCGACGGACCTGGCCTACGTCCCGACGGGGCAGCGGGGATAACGAGACTCGAGTGGGGGGGCGCCGCAGGAGGGTTCTTTTCCCTCCACCGCGTCCGGTACAGGGATGCACGCGTTCGGCGGAGGAGCCGTGTCCTCGGGGGTGCGCGGGGGTTCGCGGCCGACCCGATGGTCGATCGTCGGAACCGTGGTTGGCGCTCTGCTGGTGGGGACGGGACTCACGCATCCCCCGTCACCTTCACCAGCGTGCGCCGGGCTCGAGTGCGGTCCGGCCCCCCTCGCGATCGAACTCGCGAACGGCTGGAATGTCACCGCGAACGGGTCCGTCAACGCCACCGGTGGCTGTGCGGGACCCGGTACGGGGGCGATCGAGTACTGCATTGAACTGAACATCGTGCAGGCGGACGGCCAGACGACGGTCGGCCTCGGGCTCACGCTGAGAGGACCGGGTGGCGTCACCACGACGTTCGTGAACGTGACCCTCTACGAAACCTCCTCCGACATCCTGGCCACCTACACGACCGAGGCGGGATGGGCGGCCGGAGCCGCCACCCTTCCCGTGCTCCTGTCGAGCTCCGAGACGCTCATCGTCAACGTGGGCAGGGTGCCGCCAACCGGCGACACCTTCACCGCGGCCTCGCCCGGGGGCGGGACCTGCACCGTCGGGATCCCGTGACGGCTCCGGAGCGCGGCGCGCTCTCTCTCACGACGACTTCGGGCCGGAAACTCTCTGCACGCTCATCAGCGGGTATCGAAGGTCGGCCCGGTGGCGGAGGCGCGCCTCCACTTCCACCGATCCGTCGCGCAGGACGACCGTCGCGTCGAGCATCTCGGCCGTGAGGTACCGGTAGCCGAATCGACCCGACCCGGCCCGACCGCCGCGGGCCGGACGGATTCGGACATGGACCGAACCCACGAACGGCTGGAGGCCGACGGCGGCTTCGATCGCCCGGGCCAGCGACCGGCCCGACGCAGCCGACACGGGGGTCCCGAGGTACTGGTGAAAGATGCCGCCGAGCTTGATGCCGGCCTCGAACAGGAGCGCCTCGCGACGGGTCAGCGGCGCGCGGTGGATCGATCGACGGCTGGGCATGGGTCACGCCGCGGGGGGCCGTTCGCTCCGGGCGACAGAGAACGGCCCGAGCAGATAGTAGCTCGCGATGCCGACGAGGAACCCGTACGCCGCCGCCTCGGACAGGAGGAAACCGGCGGACCCGGGGGCGGGTCGGAACTGCAGGGGGACGAGCGCCAGCGCGGCGAAGGCAGCGGTGGCCGCCATCGGCCAGCGGAGCGGCGCCCCGCGGCGGATCTTCGGATATGGGACCGGGACGACCATCATCGCCGACACGATCAACCCGCCCGCGAAGACGCCGAGGGGGGCCACGCTCTGGAACGCCGGCGTGTCGTGGAAGAGCAGCACGACGATCACGGCGAGCGCCGAGGTCGGGGTCGGCACGCCCCGGAAGTACGGGTGCGCGTGTGCCCGGAGCGTGAAGTACGTCAGGCGCGCGATCGCCGCCGCCAGGTACGCTCCGCCGACGACCAGGGCAATCTCCGACCACGGCGACCACGCGGAGCCGGCCGGGTGGACCGCGAGCAGGGCGGCGGGGGCGACCCCGAAGGTGACCGCGTCGGCGACCGAGTCCGCCACGCGGCCGAACCGGGATGGGGGGGCGGGGCTCCGCCGCGAGAACATCCCGTCGAGCCCGTCAAAGCCGATCGCGATCGCGATCAGCAGCATCGCCCAGAGCGGGTTGCCGGCGAGTGTGTAGAGGACCGCGGCGACGCCGAGGAGGCCGTTGGCGAGGGTCGACCCGTTCGCGAGGACGCGCCAGCGGTCGGTCACGGGAGCTCCCGCGCGATCGGAGAGGTCCCGGCGGCGACCCGGTCCCCGACGTGGACGACCGGGGCGACCCGGTCCGCCGGGAGCAGCACGTCCACCCGGGAGCCCAGCACGATCATCCCGAGCCGGTCCCCCTTGCGGAGGACGCTCCCCTCGCCGACGAACGGAACGAGCCGGCGGGCCACGACCCCCGTGATCTGGACGACCTCGACCGGCCCGAGCGCCGTCGCGAAGTGGTAGTGCCGGCGGACGTTGTGGTCCGCCTCCGGGCGGAACGCCGCGCGGAACCCCGCTCCGGCGACTTCGGTCGCCTCGACGCGGCCCGCGACCGGCGCCCGGTTGACGTGGACGTTCGTGACGTTCATGAAGACGGAGATCCGCCAGCGGGGGCCCTCGCGGTGGACCGCCCGGACGCGTCCGTCCGCGGCCGAGACGATCCCCTCCCCCGGCGGCCGGTCCGGGTCCCGGAAGAACACCGCGAGGAAGACGACGGCGCCGGCCGCGACCAGGGACCCGCCGAGGAACGCCAGACGGAGGGGTGCGTCGAGGACGACGGCGCCCACCAGCGCGGCGAGGAGGGCGGCGACCGGACCGAGCCAGCGGCCCGCGCCCGGCGCGAACACCGGCTTACCCGGTGAGCACGATCTCGATGTTGACGCCGTCCGGGACCTGGATCCGCATCACCTGACGGAGCGCCCGCTCGTCGGCGTCGATGTCGATCAGGCGCTTGTGGATCCGCATCTCCCAGTGGTCGATCGTGCTCGTGCCGCCGCCGTCCGGACCCTTGCGGATCGGGACCTTCAACTTCTTCGTCGGGAGCGGGATTGGCCCGGCGATCGCGACGCCGGTCTTCTGGGAGATGTCCCGGATCTGCTTGCAGATCGTGTCGACCTTATGGGAGTCGGTCCCCGACAGCGAGATGCGGGCCTTCTGCGGCATCGATGGACCCGCCCCTTCCGCCGCTCCAGTCCGTCCGCGCGATCACTCGCGCTTCTTGACCTCGACGACGACGCCCGCCGCGACGGTCTGGCCCATGTCCCGGACCGCGAACCGGCCGAGCTGCGGGTACTCCTTGTACTTCTCGATGACGAGCGGGCGCTTCGGCGTGATCTTCACGACCGCGGCGTCCCCGGTCTTCAGCGTCTGGGGGTTCTCCTCGGCCACCTGGCCCGTCTTCGGGTCGAGGCGCTTCTGGAGCTCCGTGAACTCGCAGGCGACCTGGGCGGTGTGGGCGTGGAACACCGGCGCGTAGCCGACCGTGATGACGCTCGGGTGGTTCAGCACCTGAATGTTCGCGACGAAGCTCTCGACGACCGTCGGGGGGTTCGACACCGGGCCGGCGACGTCGCCCCGCCGGATGTCGTTCTTGTCGATCCCGCGGACGTTGAAGCCGATGTTGTCGCCCGGGATCGCCTCCTGGACGGCCTCGTGGTGCATCTCGATCGTCTTCACCTCGCCGGACTTCCCGCTCGGGAGGAAGATGATCTTGTCGCCGATCTTCAGCTTCCCCGTCTCGACGCGGCCGACCGGGACGGTCCCGATCCCCGTGATCGTGTAGACGTCCTGAACCGGCAGGCGGAGCGGCTTCTCCGTCGGCTTCTCCGGGACCTTCAGGTTGTCGAGCGCCTGAAGGAGCGTCGGCCCCTTGAACCAGGCCATGTTCGGGCTCGCCTTGTTGATGTTGTCGTCCTTGAACGCCGAGATCGGGACGAAGACCACCTGCTCCGCCACCTTGAAGCCGACGTTCTTGAGGAGCTTCGTCAGCTCCTCCTTGATCTCGTTGTACTTCGCCTCGGAGTAGTTGACCTCCTGGCGGTCCATCTTGTTGATCGCGCAGATCAGCTGGGTGACCCCGAGCGTCCGGGAGAGGAAGATGTGCTCCCGGGTCTGCTCCTGGATCCCCTCCGCGGCCGA
>JASHVP010000076.1 GCA_030044475.1 Thermoplasmata archaeon
GGCCACGGTCAACGAGCCGCTGGAGGCGGCCGCGGTATAACCGGGAAGGGCGGACGCCCCGCTGAACGAGTACGTACCGTTGTCCAGGAGCAGGGAGAAGGTGGTCGAGGTCGTGAAATTGCTGGTGTCGACGAACTCGGCCTCAAACCCGGCGCCCCACTCGGTTCCGGCCGGAAGTCCGGTCTCGTTCACCGTGACCAGGTACGTCGGCAAGGGCGAGAACGAGACCGGGACGAACACGTTCGCGTCGGTGACGGTGACGGTGCCGCTCGACGGCGTGTTGGCATAGACCGTGAACGCCCCTCCCACCTCGTACGAGTACGTCCCCGCCACGACGACGAACGAGATCGCGGCCCCCTCCGTGGAAAGGAGGGCGCCGTTGAGCTCCGCGGACCAACCGACGCCGGCCGCGACGCCGGTCTCGTTGAAGGTGACCAGATACGTCGTCGCGGGAGTGAAGGAGATCGATACGTTCACTCCGGCCCCGTCCACGTCGAGCGTACCCTCGGACGGCGACGTGGCATATCCGGCGATCCCGACGACCGAGTAGGTGACGGACCCGTTCGTTGCGGGCAGCCCGAGCGAATTCGTGTCGGAACTGTTCGAGTCGCCGCTCGAGAGTTGCACCGACCACGTCGTGCCCGAGGGAAGTCCAGTCTCGGTGAACGTGATCGGGTACTCCGAGGTGCACTGCCCCGTCCCAGCGTACAGTCCGGCTCCGGTGGACCCGTCGACCTCCGCAACGAAATCGGTCCCGACCCCCCCGACGCCAAAGAAGCCACACGAGCCGGCCGTGCTGTATTGAACCACCCAGGTCGAGCACTCGGTGTGAAGAAAGCCACACGGAACGCCCTCTTCCTCGTCGGGGAGCGCTTCCCAAACGACCGTGGTACCCGGGTGGCTCGTCTCGTAGGAACTGCCCCCGAGGCCGTCGGCGACCGAGACCGCGGCCGGAGAGTCGATGGAGGGTCCGGAGACCGCCGAGGTCGTCGGCTCGAAGAATCCGCAGGAATTGGCGGAAGACCCGCCGTCGACGCTGTACCAGTAGGGGGTCACGGTGTAGAAGAGGTACGCCGTACCGTTGTCCACCACGACGAACAACTCGAGGTTCGGGTTGCTGGGGGTGGACAGGTAGAACTCATCGAACGCCGAGGTGCCGACGAGCGATCCGCTGGGCGTGCCGGTAATCTCGAACGGGGAGGGAAGGGTACTCGCGGATTGGATCGGGCAGTCGCCGAAGGACTCGTTGGAGAGGATCGCGGTGAGCGAGAACGGTTGGGCGACGCCGACGCCGAAGGTGGCACTCCAGTCGTATCCGTCGTAGCCGGCGGCCGCGGCCGTGGCCCGCGCCTCGGCCTGCTGGTAGGTCAGGACGGTCGCGGAAGCGAGGGGGGCGGATGTCTCTCGCAGGTTTCCCCACGGGACGGCCGCAAACGGGTTCGCCGAGGAGGGCGCGCCCCCGCCGGACAGGGCGGAACCGGCGGTCGACGCCGGCGTGGATGGGCTGGAGGGCGCGAGGGACGGCGTGGGTGCGTTGGCTCCGAAGGTCGGTGCCCCGGGTCGGGTGCTCAACGCACCCCCCGAGAGGACCATCGACACCCCGATCCCGATTGCGGCAACGACCCAGACTCGAGCGATGCGTCTCGGCGGCATGGTCCCAGGCGCGGCGAAGAGCGAACCTCCTTTCATAGCCTTCGGTTCCAGGGCCCGAAGTCCGTAGGGTCTCCGTAGTACCGAATTCGGCCCTTCCCGGGCCCCCGCGGGATCCCCGCTCGCGGTGCCCCGGGCTCGGCGTCAGGGGCGGTGGGTGCGACGCACGTCGCGTTCGAGAGCGGGCGCGATGGATCGCCGCCAGGTCCCGGCGTCGTGAGCTCGCTCGGCTCGGGTCAGCTTCGCAACGACGGTCTTGGAGAGCGTTCGAGGGGTGGTCAGAAGACGGAATCCCGTGAAGTGAAGATGGCTCCGATTCGGACCATCGGGAACGATTCGGTACCAGTACTGGGAGTGGCGATACGGACCCGTCAGGTGAGTGTTGGTCCAGGAGTAGCGGCTAGGAAGGACCCGTACGAGCCGCTGGATCCGAGTGGATCGACCCGTTCGCCGCGCGCGATCGGTCAGGATGAGCGCGTCCGCGGTGATCGGGCGAACGGTCCGAGACAGTGTGTTGACCAAGAGGGGGGCGTCCTCCGGGCCGAAGTCGGTGCACCACGCGAACGCACGCGCGGCGGAAACGCGGAACGGTTGACGAAATTCGTACTGCAAGGAGACGGTCGGCACGGTGCACCACCGGCGGCGGAGACGCGGCCGGACGATAAGGCTCCGCTCGTCGTTCCGAGGCGAACGGACCGAGCGCGGAATTCCCTCGAGCCAACATTTTTGGATCCTGGTCCGATTCCCCGAAGAGCCCCGTGAGTTCCTCGAACGCTTCCCCAGCCTCCGGGAACGCCGGTGGGCCGTCGTCCGCGGAATCCGGCCCGTCCGCTCGCACGAGCGAGTGGGCGGCCGCCCGATCCAACATCGAGCGATTTGACGGGTATCTCAACGACCTCCGCAAGTATGGCTTCGGTCTGGTCACGACCCTGCTGACGGTCACCGGATACCTGAGCGCGAGCCCGGCGACCTCGCTGCCGTACGCGACGAAATTGGCGGTCGGAGGTGCGATCCTGGTCCTCGTCGTGGCGCTCGCGTTCCTCGACGGTCAGTACCGGGCCCTCCAACGGGGCGCGACGATCCGCGCCCGGGTCCTGGAGAAGTCTCTGAACCTCGACCTGACCGGTTCCATGGCGCACTACGCACGCTTGGGCCGGTTCCGCATCTCGTATCCGCTCGTGTACGAGATGACCGCGGCCGCGGTGTTCGTGGTCGGCGTCGGGGTCCTCTGGGGCGGAGGATTCTACGAGCTCGTCTGGCTCGCCGTGTTCGGGGTCGCCGTCGTGCTGGTCGCGGTGTTCGGCGACGAGGCACCGGCGGGGACGTTCGACTGGAGCGTCGATGCCAAGATCGTTGCGCGCGGCCGCCCGGTGCGGGTGACCTTCACGTGTCTGGAGGAACTCCAGGATGGCCCGTGGCTTTGGGCGGGAGGACGGATCCAAGGAATCGACTCGGACTACTCGTACCCCCTGCCTTGGCGGCGGATGCGGACCCACTTCCTCTACGATATGTCCTGGGTGTGGCCGACGGACGGGCCCGCCGTGCGAGAAGGCCTGTATCGGCTGGTGGGGCTCTGGTACCCGCCTCCCGACAACGAGGAGCGACCGGTGCCCTCGCACCTGCCGGCCGCGGGTGCCACCCGCGCCGCCCGCCGGCACGAAGACGATCGCTACGCACGGCTTTCGGCGGACGACGCTCCGTCGCCCTCCGCGCCTCCGGGCGCCGTCCCGCCGCACGTCTACACATTGACCGTCCAGGTCGTGGCCCCCGGAAGTCCCTGAGTTCGGGGTCGCGGCCCTCGGGGACCGGAGGTCGAGAGCCGCTGCCTCGCCTCGCGCGGGACGTCAGCTTCTCGGACGACGCGCCACGACCACGAGGCGGTTCGTATCGAGCGTCGCGGGGCCGGCGACGCCCACTCCCCCGTAGGACCGGACGTACTCCCACCCGGCCCTCTCAAAGAGTGACTTGAGCTCGTGCAGGGAGTAGAGCCGGACCGAGACGTTCACGGTCAGGAGCGTCGCCTTCCTTCGACCCTTCCCGCGGTAGTACGTCCACTTCGCCTCCGACACCGACCGCGAGAGGTCGAAGCGCCGCGTCTCGAAGATTTCCAGATCGCCCGATGAGCGCATGACCCCGGAGTCCCGAAAGTTCCGCATGATCCAGTCGCGGTTGCTCATCTCCATCACGAAGATGCCACCCGGGCGAACGACGCGCCGGACGGCAGCGAGGGTCGTGAGGTCCCCGGCCTCGCCATAATGGCCCATCGAGGTGAAGATCGACATGGCGGCGTCGAACGGCGATTCGTGCGCCCGACGCAGCGTTCGATCGATCCGACGGTAGTCCGTGCGGTAGAATCGGATCCGGTCGTCGTCGAGACCGAGCTCGTTCGCGTACGATTTCGCCCGGCGCAGATAGAGCGACGAGAAATCGCATCCGACCGCACGGTACCCGGAGGCCGCCAGCGGGACGATGTGCCGGCCGATCCCGCACGCGATATCGAGGACCCGTCCGCGGGGGGGCACCCCGGCCCGCGTCAGGATCCGGCGGATCCCACGAGCTTCGACTCGCCCCGCCGGCTTCAAGCCCTCTAGAATCTCCGCGTAGAGCTCGCCGTGGGTCCGGAACACCGTTGCGGTCCAATACTCGGCACGGTGCGGCACGGGCCGGCCATACGCTCGGACCGGGTAAGTCTTTGGTTCGGCGGAACCCGCCGACCCGGCAGCGTCCGATCCCCGGCGGGGCCACGGTCTGGACGGCAGAGAGGCGACCAACGCGATCGACCCACTCCCGGGCCCCGGGCTTGTCGTCCAGGAGCGACGGGGGGAGAACTACCTAGTTCCGCACCGGTCTCCCGGGCATCGGCTCGAACCGTCGGGTGCCGGGAACGCGGAGAAGCTTCGGAACGTCGGACTCACTCCGCCGAACGAACAGATCGGGCCCGAACGTCCCAAGGCAGAGATTCCCGTTGACGAACCCCGCTGGGGAACCGAACATCGGGCGCGCTTCGACGTGCGGGTCGTGGCCGACGAGGGCGGCGAGGCGGGCCGCGGCCTCGGTCGACGATTTCGGTAGATTCCAGCTCCCTGCCGGGACCGCCGAGCGACCTCTCCTCCGGGAATTCGTCTCGCGGAACACCTCAGGGCGGGTCGCCGATGAGGATCTCCCAGGGCTCGATCAACTCGACCAAATGGCCGGACTGGACCCATGGATCGGGATCCAGGACACGATGCACCGACTCCAGGTCGGGGGCCTTCACCACGAGCATCGCTCGGGTCCGGTGTCCATCGACCGGGCCCCCGTAGATCACGAATCCACCGGGGAGTCCGTTCATGAAGTCGCGGTGGGCGGGCCATCCCGCTTGCTCCCGCATCTCCCGCCCCACGACCCAGGAGGGGCCGTGATACGAGTTGACCACGAAGTAGGCCATCGTTCCGTCGGACGATCGAAGTGGGCCGTGGGGTATGAGCTCTTCCGAGCGACGCTCGATGCGGTGCCGACTTCCTCGGTTCGAACACCGGTCAGGCCTTGGGGACGTAGCGTAACAACATGGCCCGGGGGCCGAGCGAACGCGCCTCGACTCGTTCGAGTTCGAGACGGGGAGCCCCGCTCGGGAACAGACGGGTCCCGGCCCCGAGCAGCAGAGAGACGACCGCCACCCGGTACTCGTCAAACAGGTGTTCCCGAGCGAGGTTCGCGCAGAGTGCCCCGCTGCCCAAGACGAATGCGTCGTTCGCGGACTCGTCCTTCACCCTCGCCACCTCCGTTCTCAGGTCGCCTCGAGCGACCCGCGTCTGAGTCCACTCCGCGCGTACGAGGGACTTCGAAAAGACGACCTTCGGCGTGTCGTTCATGATCCGGCCGATGAAGTCCGTCTTGTCGCGCCAGTACTCGAACATCCCCTCGTACGTCGCCCGTCCAAACACGATGGTGCCGTACCCGGTCGCCTGCTCATGGATGAACGACTCGAGCTCGGGCCCCCACGCGTACTGCATGAAGTCGAGGTCCCCACCGGGGCCCGAGAAGAAGCCGTCGAGCGTCATCAGATTCCACATGATCAGCTTCGCCATCGATCGGTCCTCCGGCCGCCGCGAACGCACGACGTGCGAACATAAGTCCGAGCGCGCCACAACGGACCCTGGCCCTCGCGCGCGACGTCGTCGGGGGAGGACGCTGGAGGCAACCCCGGGGACCGGGGTCGACCCGGGCTCGACCTCAGGGACTCGGGAGACCTCAGAGTCCGGTCCGGTTCCGAGCCTCGGCCCAACGAGGGCCGGGGACCTTGGCCGCCGCCAGGTTGGTGACGGCCGTCACGACCGGGGGAGGGGCCAGGCGCTGGAGTGCCCCCAGGAACTCGGCCAGTTCGGTGACGTTCATGGCCGGTAGCATCCACGCCAGGAGTGCCATCAACCGATCGGGCGGGAACGAGCGGACGATCGACGCCTGCCACGCCCCCTGCTGGGCGTCCTCGAATTGTTCCCGCAGCAACGGCACCAGCTCGACCTCCTCCCGGTTCATATGGGTGAAATAGGCGACGAGCAACTCGTTCACCTTCTGGTTGAGTCGAACCCCGGCGGCCACGCGCTCGGTCGCCCCCGGGTTCTCGAGCAGCGCGTGGGCGTCCTCAGCGATCTCGACCTCTCGACGCGAAAGATCGTGGTGTTCCTCAATGAGGAGCGGGACGAGGCCGTTGCCGACCGAAGCCGCGGACGGGAAGATCGCGGACTCCTCCTCCACGGCATGGAACGCGAGGCCGCACAGCACGCACCCCGCCGACTGGGCTACCTGGAAGTCGTTTTCGAGGTCCCGAGCGAGAACCTTCGTCCCCTCGAGATCGGCAAAATCGTTGGTCTGCATCCGGTCGGAGAGGTCGTAGAGCATCGCTCGCAGCGCCTTATGGACTGGCGTAAACAGGTCGGCCTTTCCGGACATTCGACTCCTCGGAGTTCGTTCTCGGGAGCGCTACGACTCCCCGTATTTGAGAGACCGGGCAGGGACCTCCTCCGGAACGAACCCGACTCTACGTGCTCCCAGCCCGCCTTCGCGAGCGAGCAACTCCCGTTGAACCTCTTTTGGGGGTGAGGCTCAGGCGATCGACCGAGATCCCAAGTGAACGAAGGAGGATGTCTAGCCCTCCGCCTCGGTCAATTCGCGGGTGCTACCCATCGTTCGAGCGGACTGTACCTTGGAGCGGGCACCTGTGCGGTGACGGGTCCCCGAAGGCTCCTTCAGTGACTTTCCCGATTTGCGTCGTATTACCTCGACAAACGCGCGGTCCCGATCGACGATCTTCCACGAAAGTTTCTCCGCAGCATGGAGGTCCAGGACTCTGGCGAGGTCCTTCTTGAAGTAGGTGCCAGTGGTGGACCCGCTGGTGTGTGTCACCGCAGTCTCGTAGTCCGCCCAACGGTCGTGCCGGACAGAACTCTCCACGATCGCCACGCCAAGGCTATCCAATTCAGTCGAACCGCAGTCCTGGCATTGTGCTCCGGGCAGCCGAGAGACGACATAGATCACTCCCGGAGTCGGGATGGTTCTCTCGATGGAATTTGTGGTGATCATTTTACCACCGCACGTAGGGCAACGTGAGAGGGCCCCGGTTGCGCGGAGTGGAGCCCGAGGCGCCGCGAGCAGATTCGCTCTTAGTCTGGCGACCTGCTCTTCGGTGACCTCGGGCGCGTCGACATCCTTGACATTCTTTTCACGCTTCATGTTGCTTCCTCCCGAAACGCTGTGATCACGACTACTATCTCGCCGTCAGGCGCCCGTTCTACGCAAAACACTCCCCGACAAAGCCCATGCGCCGGCAGTCTCGCCCAGCAAAGAAAGACTCCGTCTGATGGAGGGCGCTTCTGGTCGGACTTCGGTTGGCCCCCATATCTCACGACTTGAATCTGTTCAAAGTCCGTCAGTTCTGGATGTGATTGGCGAGCGTGCCGATGTACCCTGACTCTTCCACCATCGATCAGTTGGTTTACTTCCTGCCTTAGTCGATTCAGATTTGAGTATACCTTGTTCGGCATACCATGTTACGAATTTAGACAAAAGCTGATTATTTATGATTTACTACGAATGCTACCGTCCGAGATCCTACGACTCCGGACTCCAGTCTACGAGCTGCCGGAGTTGTAATCCGCCTTGCAACCCGATATAGGGAGATGATCGGTCTGGAAGCGGTTCCCAAGCAAGCTCGGCGACGCGGTAAGGCTCGGTTCACCGTCCCACGGGCTGGCAATAACTATATGCTGCATACTGCATGCCTGGGTCGAATGTCATCATCGGATACCTCCGTGCGGATTTCGAGAGAGACTCTCGCGGAGCTCGAGAGATTTCAGAGGGCGATTCGGGCGAAATCGCTCGACGATACTGTCCGCTCGTTGCTCTCCCACAAGCGCCGAGAGCTCATCGCACAGATCTACGGAAGTGCGCCGCGATTGCGTGTCTTTCGGGAGTCCGATCGGCTTGACTCTGATCGTTGACTCCTACGCCTGGGTCGAGTTCCTCTCCGGAGGATCTCGAGGACCGTACGTGCGCACGTTCTTCGAGTCCCCGCAGACACTGATTACGCCGGACATTGTCCTGGCCGAAGTGGCTCGCGTTCTGGGTCGCGCCGGACTCTCCAACCAAGAGATAGAGGGTCACCTTCGATCGATCGGCGCCTTGAGCAGCGTGCTTCCGGTCGATGTCCGGATTTCCTTGGAGGCAATCCCATCCGATCTGGAGTTGCGTCAGCGGGCGAAGGCGGAGCGACTGGAACCCCCCGGCCTCGCGGACGCATTGATACTAGCTTGTGCCCGCGTGAACGGTGCGCGCGTATTGACGGGAGATCGTCACTTTCGCGGACTTCCGGACACCGAGTGGACCGGGACGTAGTTCCCAGTTCCGGGCCGACCCACTGGAGTGCAACTCCGGTCAACCGTTCGCTTGAGATCTCCATCGACCGAGGCTTCAGTCCGCCTTGCAACCCGGCGGACGACGCGTCAGTCCGGGATCGGCTCCCACACGAGCTCTGAGACATCAAGGACGAGGTCGGAAGGATTCGCAGGATTCTCAACGCTCTTGGGCCGAACCTCACCGACACCCACGCACACCACGTCGTTGAGACGAGTGTACGACTCGGCCTCACTGAGATGGACCACCGTCGCCACCCATTGGCGGCGTCCGGGCGAAAGTCGGTCATATTCCGGTGACTTTCGCCGTCCAAAGCCTCGGCACTCCAGTAGAATCTCCGCTCCGTCGTCCGTAACGATGACGCCGCGAAAGTCCGTTACGTAGGTTCGGTCTGTCCTGCGACGCGCGTAGTTCGAGCCACGAAACCGTCCGCGCACTTTCCCGTCCACCGTACCATTGGCGAAGAGCAGGAGCTGCGTCTCGGTCCCCTCGTCTCCCTTGAGGTCGGCTCCCCAGCCCTCCGGATAGTCGAATCGAAGTCGGTAGAGCGGCTCGAGTCGCATTGTCGCGGACACCCATCGGAGTCGGTCGCTTAATTTTGCCGGCCTTCCGACTCATGACGCAGCCGGATGGCCTCGGATGCTCGTCGTTCGTGGATGTCCATGGCGACAGCGATCCCTGCGACGATTCCGAAGCAGAGAACGATCCCTCCGATGCCCGTCAAGAGAAACCAATACTCTCCCCACGAGAGCGAGTATTGCTGGGTGGGATTGCAGGTCGTGTTTACCATACAGGCGGGAGGTCCCAGGCTGTTCGACGGCGGACTCTGCTGCCACTCGTAGTACGAGACACCGAACAGGGCTGCCCCGACAACGGTCGCTCCGACCACGAGTGTCAGCCAGGCCCGGGAGGCCCGAGGCATGCTTCCGAAGAGAGTTCAACGCCACATAGACCCTAGCGAGATGGTACGGTGCAACATCGGTTGCACCTCGGGCTCTCCCGTACGCTTGGTCGGCGCGCGGGAACCGCCGGCTCCGGCGGGACTACCCGGGTTTGAGCACCCAGCCTTGAACCGGGACGAGGGAGACGAACCCGAGGCGCTGCAAGATCGGCCGGCTCGTCTCCAGGGCGTCCACCGTCAAGTAGCGATACCCGCTCTTCCTCGCCAGCTCTCCGCGGACGGAAACGAGAGTGCGAAAGACCCCGTGCCCGCGCTCGGCCGGTATCGTACCGCCTCCCCATATGCTCGCGAACGATCGATCCGGTGGGAGCCAAAGCCGCCCCGAGCCGGCCGGAACCCCGGCTCGAAACGCGACGAAGGCGGCGAAGCTCGGGTCGCGGAGGCGGCGGGTCCAATCGGTGGACCCCCACGAGTGCCCCGGCCCGAAGGCCTGTTCCGAGACCTTCACGGCGACTTCGAGCTCGGGCACGCTCCGGACCTGTCGGACTTCGATAGGTTCCGACGGCGTCGGAGGAGGGAGGGGGGTCTCCAGATCCCAGACCATGAGTGTCTCCGGGGGATCCGGAAGGTACCCGGCCCGGCGCAGGCGTTCGCCGAGGTCTCGGGGCCGATCGTGCCCGTACACCTTCCACTCGACTTCCGCGCCGATCCTTCGAAAGTGCGCGGTTTGTTCGACGACGATCTCGTCGGCGTCGCTCCCCTCCCGGTTCGCGTAGAGGATGCAGTTGTGCTCGCCGACGACCCGAACGACCCCTCGCTCCTCCTCGACGGACACGCCCAACTCGACCGGCGGTCGACGGCGCATCTCGTCATCGAACGCCGTGAGCACTCGATCGGCCTCCACGTCCGGCACCTTCGTCCGGAGCCCTATCGCATGGACTTGGGCCGGGCGGGAGGTCGATCGTTCTTCGGAGGCTCCCACAGCTCGAATCGGTTCCCCTCCGGGTCGGTGGCCCAACCAAACCGACCGAACTCCGAAGCCTCGATCTTCGAATCGACCGAGACTCCGGCTCGCCGGAGTTGGTTGAGCAACCGGTCGAGGTCATCGACTCGGTAGTTCACCTGCGCGGTCGGACGGCCCGGACCCCACTCTCGCTCCCGCGTAGCGAGGGCGGCCCACACCGTCTGCCCGAACGCCGGGCGGCGGGAGACCGGACGCCACGTCCACGCCGTGAACTGTTGCCCGACGGGAATCTGGAGGCCCAGGTTCCGCCGGTACCACGCCGCGAGTTTCACCGGGGACTTCGACCGGAGAAAGACCCCGCCGAGTCCAGTTGCGCGAGCCGGTCGCCGTCGAGGCTTTGCCATGGAGCCGGGGAACGGCTCAGTGGATATGAGGGGCAGCGCGCGAAGCGATCGGGCGGGGGAAGAGCTTCGGGGCCGATTCCCCTCTTCGGGGGGACCCCAATTCGCCCGCCCGTCGTGCCGGCCGCACCTTCCCCGGATCCCGGAGAGCACCCCGTTCCGAGAAGGTCGCCGAGGCCGAACGGAGCTTCGCCGGCCCACGGCCTCCGGGAGCTGCATGCGTCGGGGTACCGAGTCTCGACCGCGACGACTCGCCGGGGTGGGACTGATCCGAGGAGTCGCCCTTAATCTAACGGGAGACGCTTTCCGGCCGTGGCCGCGACCCGTCGACTTCGGGCCATCATGTTCACCGACACCGTGGGATACACCGAGTCCACGCAGGCGGACGAGTCGGGCGCCCTCGAGTCGCTCCGCCAACAGCAGGAGCTGATTCGTCCGCTGATTGCCTCGCATCACGGTCGGGAGGTCAAGTCGACCGGGGACGGGGTCCTGGTCGAATTCGATAGCGCCCTCCTCGCCACCGAATGCGCGATCGAAATCCAGCGGCGGATCTCGGAGCGAAATACAACGCCCGGCGTCCTCCCGATCCAGATCCGCATCGGAATCCATCTCGGGGATGTCGAGGAGCGAGGCACCGACATCCTCGGCGACGCGGTCAACATTGCGGCCCGCATCGAACCCGCGGCCGAACCCGGGGGGATCTGTGTCTCGGGAGCGGTTCGGGAGCAGGTCTGGAACAAGATCTCCGGCCAGTTGGAGAAACTCCCGGCGCGTTCGCTGAAGGGGCTGCAGGGTTCGATGGACATCTATCGGGTGAGGATTCCGCGGGGCACCGATTCGATTTCCCCCGGGAGCCTCGGACCGAACGGAATCGCCGTGCTCCCCTTCGCCAACATCAGCCCGGACCCGAACGACGCCTACTTCGCCGATGGCCTGACGGAGGAACTCATCACGGTGCTCTCCCAATTGCAGACGTTGCGGGTCATCTCCCGGACGTCCGTCATGCAGTACAAGGGCTCGTCGAAGACGATCGGGCAGATCGGCTCGGAGTTGGGAGTGAACTCCGTGTTGGAGGGAGGCGTTCGGAAGGCCGGGAATCGCCTCCGCATCACGGCCCAGTTGATCGACGTCGGGTCCGACGGGCATCTCTGGGCCAGAACCTTCGAACGGGAGCTGAACGATGTGTTCGCCCTCCAGGCGGAGATCGCGAGGGAGGTGGCCCAGGCACTTGAGATCGAGCTCCCCTCCTCCGAGTCGGCTCGACTCGAGCGTCGACCTCCCGTGAAGCCCGAGTCCTATCTCGCCTATCTGCGCGGCCGGGCGCTGTTCAACGCCGTCTGGACCGAGCGGAATTACCTGGGCGCCCGAGCGTTGTTCGAGGAGGCCCTCGCTCTGGATCCGAACAACGCCCGCGCGCATTCCGGCCTGGCCGATGTCCTCCGGTACATCCACTACGCGAACTACGGCGACCCGCACCCCGATTGGGACCGAACCAGTCGCATGCACGTGGCCCGGGCGCTCGAGATTGACCCGGAGCTCGCGGAGGGGCACTGCTCGCTCGGATCCATCCATTGGGACAACTTCGAGTATGAGGAGGCCGAGACGGAGATGCGGCGGGCCCTGTCCCTCAACCCCAGCTACACGCAGGCCCATCACTGGTACGCGGGCATCCTGCTGGACGAAGCGCGGACCGACGAGGCCCTCCAGCAGTCGAGGTTGGCCGAACAGCTGGACCCCCAATCGACCCTGAATCTGCGATGGCTCGCCCTGACCTTGATCCTGCGTCGCGAGCTGGGCCAGGTCCCCCCGTGCCTCGTCCGACTCGAACGGCTGGACGAGGGCGGTCCTCGATATCTCGAGACCCAGGCGTACTATCTGTTCGCCCGCGGCGAGTTCGTGGAGGCTTCACGCGTCGTGGACCGGCTCGTCGCCCTCGGAGGCGACCGGGCGTGGGTGGAACGAGTGTGGACGCTCGCGGGCCTTGGGAAGAAGGAGGAGGCCCGACAGCTGCTCCAAGAGCGCGAGGCGATGCGAGTGCCCACCGGGTACTCCACCACCGCGGAGGGGTATGCCCTGATCGGGGACTTCGACGCCGCATTCCGTGTCTTGGACACGGCGGTCGCCGAACGCAACGTGTCGCTCCAAATCCTCCGGAACGAGCCGACGCTCGAACCCTTGCGCCGGGATCCCCGATTCCTGGCGTTGTTGAAGCGCATCCATCTCGCCTGACCTCCCCGCCTCCGGCCGAAGTGTTGGGGTGCTCCGGTCGAGGTACCGGGACGAGTACGTGGCCCACCTCCTGCGCGCTCCGCGGTCGTACGCGCGGAAGTCGAGCGTCGATCTCGATGGGATCCAATCGCGCGCCCGCGGGAAGTGGCGGAGGGGCGGACGGACTATCCCCGGGCCGGCTTCCCGCTCCGGTAGCGCTTCTCGATGGCGAGCACGAGCTCATCCCAATACTTGCTCGCGGATCGGACCCAATCGTCCTTGTTGGGGAAGTCGGGAACCATCCACCGCTCGACCATCACCAGAGTGAACCGGGTCGCCTCCGGGCCCAACGCGGTGAGGGTGTAGTCCATCGAGTCGAGATCCTCCTCCCCGATGGTATCCTTGTGCCAGGCGTTCGGCGGGCGCAGGCGAACCACTTCCACGTTCATCGGGGGGTTCCGCGCTCCGCCGCTGACGACCTTGACGCGAACCAGCCTCTCGGGGCTCACTCGGACAACTCGATGCCGCTGGGCGGACCGCGCGAGCTTCGCGTCGTCGGGCCGGAAGTCGGTGCACCAGTCGTAGACGTACTCGAGGGGGGCGTGGACGATCTTCGAGAGTCTCCCGATCTGCGTCGCGTAGACGCGTCGACCGTGCTCGGGCATGAGATGTTCCGTAGTCC
>JASHVP010000077.1 GCA_030044475.1 Thermoplasmata archaeon
CCGGTCGGCTTCAGCACCAGGAGGTGGAGGTTCGACCCGGGGTCGCCGGGCGCGTAGGCGTCGCGCTGGGCGAGCTGGTAGAGGAGGAAGAGGGCGTCCTCGTCCGACTGGACGCCGAGGGATCGGGAGAGGTCGAGGCCGAAGCGGCCCTTGAGGAGGCCGAGCATCTCCTCGAAGTCGACCTGGCTCGAGCCCTCGCTCGCCTGTGCTCGGCGGAAGAGACCGACCGCGATCCCCGTCGCGATCCGCAGGATCTCGCGGGGGTCGGCGACCCGGAGCGAGAAGTGGGCGCCCCGCTCCGACCGACCCGCGGTCGGGACCACGAGCACCGACACCTCGGTGTCGATCGGGAGCCCGGCGACCTCGCGCAGTCGGGCCCACGCCGCGTCCCCCGCGGCGTCGGTCGGCACGACGAAGATCGCCCGCGAGGCGGCCGCTTCGGCGCCCTGCAGCCCGGTCGCCCAGCGGTCGATCGGGCCGACGACGGTGCGGTCGCCCTCGTCGGGGACGAAGACCGGGAACGTGCGGCGGGGAACCCCCGACTCCTGGACCCAGAACGTCGGGTCGGCCGCGGCCCGCGGCTGCGGAGGGACCCGGGCGTAGCCGAGCCGTCGCAGCCCGCTTTCCGCGTCCCGCGTGCGATCGGTCACCGACCCGGCCGGCTCTCGCTCGCTCATCGCCCGTTCCTAGCGGGGCCCCCAAGATAAGCTTCGCGCGCTGCCGGCGTGGCGGGGTCAGCCGACGGCGGGCAGCCCGGCGTGGAGCAGGGGGGCGTTCGCCACGATCGCTACGATCACGCCGAGCAGGTACGGACCGGAAAAGACGAACGAGCGGAGCGCCGCCCCCCGGGTCACCTCCCGGGCGAGGGGCCACGCGACGACGACCCAGATCGCTCCCAGGGCGACGACCGCGAGGACGACCGGCAGCGTGAGCGGGCCGACGAGCCCGAGCAACAGCGCGGCCGGGACCAGCAGGGCCGCCGACAGGACGACGACCTTGCCCGAGAAGGCGGCGTCCCGCATCCGGGGCAGCATCGGGAGCCCCGCACGGGCGTAGTCGTCTTTCAGGCGGAGGGCCAGGCTCCAGAAGTGCGGCGGGGTCCAGAGGAAGACCAGGAGCGCGAACGCGAGGACCCCGGGGGTCCAGGTGCCGACCGCCGCGGCGCTGCCGGCGAGGGCGGGCGCGCTCCCGGCGAACCCGCCGATGACGATGTTCCAGCTCGACCGCCGCTTGAGCCAGAGCGTGTAGACGACGACGTAGGTGAGGCCGCCGAGCAGGATCGAGACGCCCGTGAGCGGGTTCAGCCAGACGGCGGCCGCGCCGACTCCGACGACGAGGAGGGCGAGTCCCGTGGCGGCGACGAGGGCGGTCGGGGCGATCCGGGCCTCGGCGAGCGGCCGGTGCTGGGTGCGCCGCATCCGTTGGTCGACGTCCCGGTCGAGGTAGTGGTTCAGCATCGCGGCGCCGGCGCTCGCGCTCGCGCCCGCCGCGACCAGGATCGCGAGCCGCGGGAGCTGGACGGTCCACGGGTCGGCGAGGAGGAACCCGCCGACCGCGACCAGGCAGATCAGCGCGGTGATCCCCGGCTTCGCCAGCGTCACCCAGTCGCGGAGCGCGCCGGCCGGTCGGACGAGGGCGGCGCCCGGGAGGGCGGCGGACGAGGTCGCGACCGACGTCCCCATCGGACGCTCCGGGCCGTCAGAGGCCCCGCGCCGGAGCGCCCGGCACCGGCGCCGGTTCGGGGGCCGCGGCGGGACCGGGGACGGGCACGCTCTCCTCGGCGGCTCGGCGGGCCCATTCGAGCCACCGCTTCGGCATGTCGCGCAGGTTCGACAACAGCACCAGGATCAGCAGGAGGCCGAAGAGGGCGGTCGCGATGGCGAGATGCACGAGGACGAACTCGGGGCGCAGGCCGCTCTCGACCACGAGGCCGCCGAGCAGCGCCTCCGTGCAGACGAGGCCGAACGCGAGGAGGCTGAGCCGCAGGAGCACCCGCCGGTTCCGCTCGTAGGCGATGCCGAGCACCGCGAGGAGGAGGATCGCGACGGAGAGGAAGAACGCGGAGACGCGGTGGCTCCACTCGACCGCCTGCCCGCCGGTGAACGCGGGGAGCAGGTTGTCGCCCGGGTCGCACGTCGGCCAGTGCGGACAGGCGAGGCCGTCGCCGCTCGCCATCACGTTCCCGCCGAGAAGGATCGTCGAGTAGCAGAGCACCGCCCCGAAGATGGCGGCGATGCGGAAGAGGTCGTGGCCGCGCATGCCCGGCTACGGCGCCTCCGCCGCCGGCGCGACCGGGGCCGCGGTCGGGATCGGGACCGGGAGGGGGGCCCGCGACGGAAGGGGGGTCGGCGCGGGCCCGGTCATCGTGGACGGGAGCTCCTCGCCCCACGGGTCGCTCGTCGAGACCGGCTCGCCGGCGTAGTAGCTGTACACCATGTTGAACAGGAACACCAGTTGACCTATCCCGAAGATGTACGCACCGAGCGAGGAGAGGAAGTTCAGCGCCTGGAAGTTGCCCGTCCACAGGTAGGTGTAGACGCGGCGGGGCATCCCCTCGGCCCCGAGGATGAACATCGGGAAGAGGAGGACGTTCACCCCGACGTACGTGAGGAGGAAGTGGATCTGGCCGAGCTTCTGGTTGTACCAGCGGTGGGTCAAGATCGGGAAGTAGAAGTAGATCCCGGCGAAGATCGCCATCAGCGTCCCGCCCAGGAGGATGTAGTGGAAGTGGGCGACGACGAAGTACGTGCCGTGGTAGAGGTAGTCGATCGGGATCGACGCGAGCAGGAGACCGGAGAGCCCGCCGATGACGAACCCGGTGATGAACGCCACGCAGAACCACATCGGGATCGCCATCCAGATGCGACCGCCCCAGAGCGTCGCCACCCAGTTGAACGTCTTCACCGCGGACGGGACCGCGATCGCCATCGTGGCGAGCATGAAGACGAACCGGACGTTCGTCGCGATCCCGGTGACGAACATGTGGTGCTCCCAGACGGCGAACGAGAGGACGGCGAAGGCGCCGAGCGCGATCGCCATCGCGCCGTAGCCGAAGATGTCCTTGCGGGCCAGCTTCGGGATGATCGTCGAGACGATCCCGAACGCCGGCAGCACCATGATGTAGACCTCGGGGTGGGCGAAGAACCAGAAGATGTTCTGGTAGAGCAGCGCGCCCCCGAGCGGCGTCCCGTTGGTCGCCGCGAGGATGTGGGTCCCGAAGTTCCGGTCCGAGAGGACCATCGTGAGCCCGATCGAGAGGGACGGGAGTGCGAAGATCAGGAGGACCGAGTTGATCAGGGTCGCCCAGACGAACAGCGGCATGTTCCAGTAGTGCACGCCGGGCGCGCGGTGCTTGACGATCGTGACGAGGAAGTTGACCGCCCCGAGCATCGAGGAGATCGTCAGGATGTGGAGCCCGAGGATCCAGAGGTCGACGCCGTACGGGTTCGGGCCGAACGTCTCGATCGAGAGCGGGACGTAGCCGGTCCACCCGGCGTACGCGTTCGAGAGGATCAGGATCACGCCGGCGGGCGGGAGCAGCCAGAACGCGATCGCGTTGATCCGCGGGAGCGCCATCTCCCGCGAGCCGATCATCGAGGGGACGAGGTAGTTGCCGAAGCCGGCCAGGGTCGGCATGATGAACATGAAGATCATCAGCACCCCGTGCATCGTGAACAGCGTCGAGTAGACGTCCGGGGTGATCCCGAGGGTCGTCTGGGGGTCCATCCCGAGCCCCTGGACGACGCCGAGATCGGTGCGGATCAGGATCGCGTAGATCCCGCCGATGAAGAAGAACAGGATCCCGATCCCGATGTACATCAGGCCGATCCGCTGGTGGTCGGTCGTGAACAGCCACTTCTTGAGCGTCGGGATCAACCAGGCGCCGTGGTAGCTGAACGCCCAGTAGAGGAACGCCGCGAACCCGGTGATCAGCGCGACGATCGCGAAGGTCGTCGTGACGTCCATCAGCCCCCCTCCGTCCCGTTCATAGCAGCAACGCTCCGACGAGGTAGGCGACCGCCGCGACCGTGGCGATCACGATCAGCGCCCGCACGAAGTTCGCCTGCGACTGGACGCTGACGTACCCGGGCGGGACCGGGGTGATCCGGCGGCCGAGCGGCCAGACCCGGTAGGTCCGGTCGACCAGGTGCACGATGACGGCCCCCATGAGGGCCATCAGCGAGATCGCGTACCCGAACGACTGCTGGGCGCCCGGGCCCGCGAGCGAGCCGAGCCGCAGGCAGTAGACGATGAGGACCCCGATGCCGAGGAGCATCAGGAACGTCACCGCATCGTACAGGTTCAGCGTCCGACGCCGCAGTTCGCGGAGGCTCGGGGTGGGGCTACTCAAAGAGCCTCACCGTCCGCTGGGTCTTCCCCCGGTACCGGTCGACGCGGTAGAGGATCCCGGCCATGAACAGGAACGACAGCACGGCGACGAGCCCTCCGACGCCGGCGGCCAGGATCCCCCAGAGGGATCCCGCCCACAGCTCGAGCACCCCGTAGACGACGGTGGCGGCGCCGACCGCCCCGAGGACGAGGAACACCGCGAGGATCCCCCAGAGGGTTCCGGTCTTCCACTGCGGGACCTCGACCGGGCTACTCACTGGCCTTCGCCTCCGCGGTCGCCACCGCCCCGGGCGCGGCGCGCGCCGCCGGCACCGGGTACGTGGCGGAGAGGGGGGACGCCCGAGCGGCGAGCCGCCGCCGGTAGCTCACCCGGTACCGCCAGTGGAACAGCGCGATCACCGCCCCCGTCACGACGGCGAGCGGGCCGATGGTCTCCGCCACCGTCATCGGGGTGATCGCGACGCCCGGGGTCTCGCCGCCCCAGACGGTCATGAGGACGAAGAATTCGAGCAGGAACGTGCCAATGAAGATGAACAGCGGCCGGTCGCGCGGGTGCGTCCGCTTCGACCGGTCGAGGAACGGCAGGAACAGGACGTAGACGATCAGGGCGGTCGTCAGCCCGACGGCGTAGACCGGCGTGACGCCCTGGAAGTCGACGAACTTGAACAGCCAGAGGAAGTACCAGTCGGGCTCGGTGACCGTCGCGGCCGCGGCCGTGTTGCCGACGTACGTCGGGAGCTGCCACGGCCAGAGCGCCGCGATGCCGAAGAGGACCCCGACGTAGAGGAGCCCCCACTTCGTCATGTAGTAGAAGATGTGGGGCATGAACGGGACGCCGTCCTCGTCCTCCTTCTCGGTGAACCGACGTCGTTGGAGGGGGTCGGAGCTCGCCGGCGGCGCGATCCCGTGCGACTCGAACAGGGCGATGTGCGCGTAGAGGAGCGCGGCGAGCGCGAGCGGGATCAGCAGCACGTGGGCGTCGAACATCCGGGACAAGAGGCCCTGGGAGGTCCCGTCCGCCAGGATGAACGGGCCGATCAGCGGGCCGAACGTCGGCAGGCGGAGCGCGAGGACGAGGCCGACGTTCGTCGCGTTGTAGGAGATCTGGGTGTACGGGAGCAGGTAGCCGGTGAACCCCATCCCCATGGTCATGAGGAGGAGCAGCGTCCCGACCATCCACGAGAACTCGCGGGGGGCCTTGTAGACGCCGAGGTAGTAGCCCCGGAAAAAGTGGACGAACATCAGGAAGATCATCGCGTAGGCGCCGTAGAGGTGGGTCGTCAGCAGGAGCTGACCCATCGGCACCGAGTGGATGATGTAGTACGTCGAGCACCACGCCGCGGGCGCGGTCGACTGCGTGCCGACGACCTGCCCGCACGCGGTGAGCGTGGTGTTCGTGCTCGGCTGGTAGTACAGCAACAGCAGCGCGCCCGAGACGACCTGGTAGAGGAACGCGTTCACGACGAACGCGCCCGTCCAGTACGACGGCTTGAACGTGAACTGCGGCTGCGGGCGGAGCGCCCACTTCCGCATCCCCGTGCGGTCCTCGACGAACCCCCAGACCTTGTTGAGGGAGCGGTTGTACCATCGTGCGAACACCACGCGAGTTCCCCTCCTAGGTCGGGAAGCTGCAGAGGTGGACCGGGTTCTCCGAGACGAGCTGCGAGGTCGTGCCGACCCCGTAGTCCCCCTGCAGGCTGTTCAGGTGCCCGTTGACCGGCGGGCCGTTCAGCCTCGTGGCGTAGATGTTGTCCTGGTCGTCCGTGATGAGGACGACCTGGGGGAGCGGGAGGACGGCGGGACCGGTGAGGTTCGCCGCGCTGTTCGTGACGTCGTAGGTCGACCCGTGGCAGGAGCAGTGGATGTAGAACGGGAGCTTCCCCCCGTCGAACGTCTGGCTGCAGGTGCCCGGGGGGTAGTACGCGATCGCCGGCGCGGGGCAGCCGAGGTGCTGGCAGATCGCGCTGAAGGCGACGATTGACCCGTACGTCCCGATGCCGCCGGGGACGTTCATCGCACCGGGGTTCGTCGGGCTCGGCGGCCCGGTGCCGGCGGGCGGGTAGAGGTTGAGCAGGAAGTTCGGCTCGTTGCGGAGCGGGTAGTTGAAGATGTACAGCGAGTTCGTCGTGCTGTTGTACTCCTTCAGGACGTTCGTCGTCGTGAGCGGCGATCCGTCGACATCGAGCAGGAGCACCTTCGGATAGGCGGAGAGCCCGATCGCGGGCGGCTGCAGGTACTGGATCGCCCCGGCGACCGCGCCGCCGGCCCCGATCCCCAGCAGCCCCGCCACGGCGGCGAGCTTCAGCACGTTCCGCTTCGTCTCGTCGACGTCCCCGGCGTCCTCGGACCCGAAGGCGACCCGGCGCACCTGGCCGACGGGGAAGTCGAGGGCCGCGTCCCGCCC
>JASHVP010000078.1 GCA_030044475.1 Thermoplasmata archaeon
GCCCCGCGGAGCGCGAACAGCCGAGGGAACGCCTCGGGACCGGGCAGGTAGACGTAGTCGGACCCGATCGCGGCGAGGGCGGGGGGAGCGTCGGGGACCCCGGCGCCCGGAGCGGCGAGGCTGCGGAAGAACGTCGCTTCGTCCTCGAGGAGCAGGACCGCCCGGGCGCCCCGCGCCCGGACCGCCGCCACCAGGGCGCGGGCCAGGGGGAGGGCGTGCGACCAGGTCTCGACCGTCACGGCGGTGCCGGGCCGCAGGCGCAGGTAGTTCCGCGCGACCGCGGCCGCCACGGCCGCGTCGCCCCGGGACGCCATCGAGCCGCCTAGGGGCGGGGCGGCGCCCCGGTCGCGTGCGGGTGCCGGTGCCCGGTGCGGCCTCCCGCGAGCGACGGGGGCGTGACCACCCACCCGCCCCCCACGATCCCTTTGACGCCGCGCAGGTCCTCGGCCGCGGCGACGACCTCCCGCCCGCGGCCGAGGAGGACGACGACCTCGGCGCAGGCGTCCCCCTCGAGGTGGACATGGGTCGTGAACCGGACGTGCTCGCCCCACCGGTGCTCGGCGGCCGTCAGCCGGCGGAGGACGTTCGGGGTCTCGGGCCGGTAGAGGAGGGCGACGACCCCGAGCACGTCGGCGTCCGGGTCGGCGAGCGTCCGGTGCGAGAGCTCGGACCGGATCAGGTCGCGGATCGCGTCGGATCGGCTGCCGCTGTTCCGCTCCCGGACCCACCGGTCGAGGAGCGCGAGGAGCGCGGGCTCGAGGGAGACGCCGACGCGGACGACCTTGCGGGTCACGGATTCGATTCCGGGCCCGGCGGACCCGGGCCGAACCCGACCTTCTCGTAGCCCTTCCACCGGTAGATCGCGAGCGCGATCGCCCAACACCCGAGGAACAGACCGACCACGGCGAACCCGAGCGACTCGAAGTCGAGGTTCTGGAGCCCGGTCCAGAACCAGCCGCCCCACCCGAGCTCCGACGAGAGGACCTGGAGCAGCTCGACCCCTCCGATGACGAAGGCGACGAGCACCGAGATCACCGTGAGGGTCAGATTGTAGAACACCTTCCGGATCGGGTGGCTGAACGCCCAGCCGTACGCGTACCGCATGGACACGCCGTCGGTCGTGTCCGAGAGGACCATCCCGCAGGTGAACAGGGCGGGCAGGAACAACACGGCCCAGAGCGGGATCCCCGAGTACGCCGCGCCGACCGCGAGACCGATCAGCAGCACCTCGGTCGCCGTGTCGAAGCCGAGCCCGAACAGGACGCCGATCGGGTAGATCTGCCACGGCTCGTTGATCACCCGGAACAGCTTCCCGAAGTACCGGTAGAGGAACCCGCGCTTGTTCATCTGCTCGTCCAGGGCCTTCTGGTCGAGCGCGCCGTCGCGCAGCCCTCGGAAGATCCGGTAGACCTCGAGGACGATGATCACGTTGACGATCCCGATCAGGAAAAGGAACACCCCGGAGATCAGGGTCCCGAGGATCGCGCCGACGGACGCGAAGGTGGTGTAACTGCGGCTGATGAAGTTCACCGCCACGACGAGCCCGACGATCATCCCACAGACGATCGTCGAATGGCCGAGGGAGAACCAGGTGCCGACGGTGAGCGGGCGCTTCCCGTCGTTCAGGAGCTTGCGCGTCGTGTTGTCGATCGCCGCGATGTGGTCGACGTCGAACCCATGGCGGACCCCGAGGATGTAGGCGGTGATGGCGAGCCCCGTGAAGATCAGGCCGCCGCCGGCGATCTGTCCCGAGTAGTGGGGCGGAAGGAACCGGAACGCACCGTAGAAGGCCGCGATCGTCGCGGTGAGGATGCCGAGGTAGAGCAGCCCGACGAGCAGCTTCTCCCGGACGGTCAGCCGGAGGTCGCCGGGTCCCGGGCCGGAGCCGACCGACGGCGCCAGGACGGATCCCATCGCGGCCCGATGCCGGACCGGCCTTATAGTCGTTATGTGGTCTTTTGAAATCGTATCCTCGCCGCCGTCAGTGCAAGGCCTTCGTCAGGACCGCCATCGCCGCCGTCAGGTCCCCGTGGTCGAGGAGGAAGATCGTGTCCGTGTAGCAGGAGAGGGCCTCGACGATGTTGATCGACTGGGCGGCGAGCACGGCGGTGAGGTGGGTGAGCAGGCCGGGGGTCTCCTCGATGCTGTCCGGGCTCGTCACCGCCAGCTCCACCAAGCCCTTGCGCACCCCGACGATCTGCGGCCCGCGCAGCTCGTGGGTGACCCGCGGGACCGAGTCCTCGTCGACGATCACGACCGTCCCCCGCGAGACCTGGATCAGCCGGCAGAGCGAGTTCTCGTCCAGCAGCTCCTCGACGACATCGCCCAGACGCTGCAGGACGTCGGCTCCCTGGGCGACGGTGATGGCGGCGACCTTCGTGCGGGTCTCGATCCGGCTCTTGCGCAGCACGCGGCGGACGCCGGCCTCCCGGAACGACTCGGACCGACCCTTGGGGTACCGGCGGCACGCGGCGACGACGGCCTCGGTCTGCGCGATCCCGAGCTCGTCGGCGACCCGGCGGGCGACCGCGGAGTAGTTGGCGATCCCGAGGCGCAGCGCTTCGGCGAGCGCCGGGTGCCCGTCGAGGTACTCCCGCACGCGACGGGCGATCGGGCTGGGGGAGTCCGGCATAGATGTCCGATATGGGACAATTGCGTCCGATTCTGTCGCCACGCGGTCGCTTCCTATAAATCCGCCGGGTCCCGTCTCCCCCGCGAAGGATCTCGATGGCCCCGCCGAAGGTGGTGCTCGCCTACTCCGGCGGGCTCGACACGTCCGTGGCCATCCCGTGGCTCCGCGAGGAAAAGGGCCTCGACGTCGTCGCGGTCACCGTAGATGTCGGTCAGCCGGTCGACCTGGAGCGCGTTCGGGCGAAGGCGCTCGCGTCGGGAGCGGTCGCCGCCCATGTCGCCGATGCCCGGGCCGAGTTCGCCGAGGAGTTCGTCGCACCGGCGCTCCGCGCCAACGTGCTCTACGAAGGGGTCTACCCGGTCAGCACGGCGCTCGCCCGTCCTCTGATCGGCCGGCACCTCGTCCGGGTCGCCCGGGCCGAGGGAGCTCAGGCCGTCGCGCACGGATGCACCGGGAAGGGGAACGACCAGGTGCGGTTCGACCTCTCGACCACCGGCCTCGCGCCGGACCTCACGGTCCTCGCCCCCGCGCGCGAGTGGTCGATGCACCGCGAGGACGAGATCGCCTACGCCCACGCGCACGGGATCGCGGTCGAGGCGACCCGCGCCTCTCCGTACAGCACCGATGAGAACCTGTGGGGCCGGTCGGTCGAGTGCGGGATCCTGGAGGATCCGTCGATCGAACCGCCCGAGGAGGTGTACGGGTGGACCCGAGCGCCGGACGCGGCCCCCGACGCCCCCGCGTACGCCCGGGTCGGGTTCGAGCGCGGGACCCCGGTCTCCCTCGACGGGCGACGCTTGCCGTTTCACGAGCTGATCGTCGCGCTCAACCACCTCGGCGGGCGGCACGGGGTGGGCCGCATCGACCACCTCGAGTCCCGGGTCGTGGGGATCAAGTCCCGCGAGGTGTATGAGTGCCCGGCGGCCACGATCCTGCTCGACGCCCATCGCGCCCTCGAAGCGCTGGTGCTGCCGCGCGACGTGCTCGACTTCAAGCGGTCCGTCGAGCAGCGGTACGCGGCGCTCGTCTACGACGGGCTCTGGTTCTCCCCGCTGCGGGAGGCGCTGGACGCGTTCGTGGAATCGACGCAGGTCCGGGTCGAGGGCGAGATCTCCGTCAAGCTCTACAAGGGCGCGTCCCGCGT
>JASHVP010000079.1 GCA_030044475.1 Thermoplasmata archaeon
ACCACCGCGTAGACCGCGTACAGGGCCGGCAGCGAGGTGACGTGCGTCAGCAGGGCGTACAGCGCGGCGAACCCGGCGTAGTTCGCGAGGAGGAACCCCCGACGATGCGGGATCCGGTCCGTGAGGTGGCCCCACGCCACCGACGACAGGATGACCGACCCGTTGAACAGGGTCGCCGCGATCGCGACATCCGACCAACTCCCGTGTAGGGTGGTCAGGATGACGAGGGGCAGGACGACCCCGAACCCGGCGGTCGCGGCGTTGATCGGGGCGAACCCCAGGAGCCAGGGCCGCGCGACGAGCTTGCGCGGCCAGGTGCGAACGCCGAACGCCATCGTCCGACCGCGTCGCACCGGGTCGCTTACTTAAGCCACGATGACTGGAGTGGCGGTCGGGGTCGAGTCGCCCGCCGGAGCGTCGGCCGCGAAAACGCCACGCTTATAAGGGAGGGCCTATCTCGCGCCCCCGTCGAGGGAGCGTAGCGCGTGGCGATCGGGTTCGTTCTGATCAGCACCGCCCCCGCCAAGGAGCACGAGGTTTACACCGAGCTCCTGCGCGTGAAGGGGATCGTCGAGCTGCACCCCCTCTTCGGCGAGTACGACCTGATCGCGAAGGTCGAGGCCGAGGACTTCAACGCCCTGGGCCAGCTCGTGGTCGACCGCATCCGCTCGGTGCCCGGGGTCATCGACACGAAGACCCTGACCGGCATCAAATTCTGACGGGTACCCCATGTTCGAGCTACTCGGGACCTCGGTGGACATCGGCGTGTGGCAGTTCCTCGCGATCCTCCTCCTCGTCTTCGCGCTCTTCCTGATCCTGGCAGGGATCTTCACCGCCTACTTCGGGAGCGGCAAAAGCCGGACGATCGGGGTCGCGCTCCTCGTCGTCGGCCTCGTGGTCGGCGTGCTGGTCGGCTATCTCTATCACTTGGGCGACTTCGGGAACGGCTCCGAGAAGCACCTCGGGACCCTCCTGCTCGAGGCGTTCCTCGTGATCGTCGCGGCGGTCATCGGCGCCCTGATCGCGATCGGGATCTTCCTGGTCGCCATCATGAAGTCGTAGGCCGGCGGCGGACGGGCGACCCGTGGCGCCCCCGGCGCCGCGCGCCCCGCTGATCGCCCTCTCGTCGGACGTCGGGTCGGCGTACGCCGCCCAGATGAAGGCGGTCCTCCTCGCCTCCGTCGACCCGTCCTGGATCGTCGACCTGACGCACGACCTCACCGCGCACGACGTCGCCGAAGCCGCGTTCGTCGTCCGGGCGATCGGGACGCGGCTGCCTCCGGGGACCATCCACGTCGTCATCGTCGACCCCGGCGTGGGGTCGTCCCGAGCGGCGGTCGTTGTGGAGTGCCGCGAAGGATCGACCCTGCTCGGACCGGACAACGGGGTGCTCTCACCGCTGGCCCGAGCACTCGGCACCCGGAGCGTGCACCGGATCGAGCGGAACCGGTTGCCCATCGCGCGACGGGTCGGAACGACGTTCGATGGACGGGACCTGTTCGCCCCCGCGGCGGCGGCCCTGGCGACGGTCGCGCGGCCGTCCGACCTCGGACCGAGCACCCGGTTGCTCCCGTACCGCCTGCCGGCCCCGGAGCGACGCGCCGGGGGAGCGGCAGGGGAGGTCCTGCACGTCGACCGATTCGGGAACCTGGTGACGAACGTGCCGACCGGGTGGGTCCCCGCGACGGCGCCACGGCTCCGGCTCTCGGTCGACCGGGGCCGGCCCCGTTCCGTGCCCTGGGTCGCGAGTTACGCGGCGCTCGGCGGCGGGACGATGGGGGCGCTCGGGTCGAGCTTCGGCACCGTCGAGGTCGCCGTGCGCGAGGGCCGCGCGGCGGACCACCTGCGGGCCTCGGTCGGCGCCCGGATCCGCCTCTCCTGGCCGGCGCGTCGCGCACGGTAAATAGCGGTCGCACTACGAAGCGGCGAGGCCGACGTCGGCGGCCGCGGTCGATGGCGAAGAAGGACTATTACGAGGTCCTGGGGATTTCCAAGGACGCCTCCCCCGAGGAGGTGAAGTCGGCGTACCGGAAGCTCGCCCGCCAGTACCACCCGGACGTGGCGAAGGAGAACCCGAAGGCCGCCGAGGAGAAGTTCAAGGAGCTGAGCGAGGCGTACGAGGTCCTGGCCGACCCGGAGAAGCGCCGTCGCTACGACCAGGGAGGGTTCTCGGGAGTGGCGCCCGACTTCGGTCCGGGGGGTTTCACGTGGCAGAATTTCTCGCACTCGGACGACCTCGAGGACCTGCTCGGGCAGTCCCCGCTCTTCCAGCAGTTGTTCGGATCGTTCGGGAGCCCGTTCGCGACCGGCCGCCGGGGCGGGATCGCCCGGGGCCACGACGTGGAGGTGACGGTGCGACTGCCGCTCACGGCGGCGATCCACGGCGCCCACCCGACCGTGGAGGTCCCGCGCAGCTCGCCCTGCCCCGACTGCCGCGGGACGGGCGCGAAGGGCGGCACCGCCTTCGAGACCTGCCCCGAGTGCAAGGGGCAGGGTCAGGTCCGCCGGGTCCAGAGCCGCGGGTTCGCCCAGTTCATCACGATCGCGGCGTGCCCGAAGTGCGGCGGGACGGGCCGACGGATCCTCGAGCGCTGCCCGACCTGCCGGGGGTCCGGCCGGCGGCAGACCACGGAGCGGATCGAGCTCACGGTGCCGCCCGGCGTGGACGACGGGGCGGTGTTCCGCATCGGCGGGCACGGCGGCGACGGCGGCCCGCACGGGGCCGCCGGGGACCTGTACGTCCAGGTCGTCCTGGAACCGGTCCCCGGGTTCCGGCGGGACGGCACGGAGGCGTACGGCGAAGCGACCGTCCCGCTCCCGGTCGCGCTCCTCGGCGGCGAGGTCTCCGTCCCGACGCTGGAGGGTCCCGCCGACCTGAAGATCCCCGCGGGCACCCAGCCGGAGACCCGGTTCCGCCTGCGCGGACGGGGCTTCCCCCGGCCCCGCGGAACGTCCCGGGGGGACCTCCTCATCACCGTGCATGTCGAGATCCCGAAGTCGCTCAACGGGCGGGAGCGCGAGCTCGTGCGGGAGGCGCTGGGGGACCCGGCGCGGTCGACCACCGGCCGTCGCGAGTCGATCTGGCGACGCCGCGGAACCTGAGGATGGAGGAGCCGAGCACCGGCGACGGCGAGCCGTACTTCGCCGAACGGCCCCGCTCCCGCTCCCGGCGGTCCGAACTTCGATTCCTCTACCGAGGGGAGCTGCTCACCTTCGCGCTGGACCGGGGCGTCTTCGGGGCGCGGGAGCTCGACCCCGGGACCGCCCTCCTGATCGAGCACTTGGCCGTGCGGCCGACGGACCGGGTCCTCGACCTCGGAACCGGCTGGGGGCCGGTCGGCGTCGCCGCGGCGAAGGCGGCGCCCCGCGGCCGGGTCGTGCTCACCGACGTGAATCGGCGGGCGGCGCGACTGGCCCGCGAGAACCTCGACCGGAACCGGGTGCGGAACGCGGAGGTCCGGGTCGGATCGCTCTTCGGCCCGGTGGCCGGAGAATCGTTCGACGTCATCGCCTCGAACCCGCCGTACCGAGCCGGGCGCCCGCTGATCCTCGCGCTCCTCGCCGCGGCCCGTGACCACCTGACGGACGGGGGACGACTGCTGATCGTCGGGAAGGGGGCGCAGGGGATCCGCTTCTATCAGGAGTGGCTCGAGACCCACTGGGACGGTCCGGTGGAGGTGCTCGGTCGAGGCTCCGGGTATCGGGTCGTGGAAGCGCGACGACGCACTCCGGCCGGTCCCGGGCAGGGTGCGAGAGTCGCCGTAGCTCGCCGCGGCCGAAGCGCTTAAAAGCAGAGGGCGGCTCGGCGCGCGCGCCCTCGGACCGGGGGTGGAACGGTGGGCGGAAGCCGTCGTTCGACCCGTTCCGGAGCGCCATCCGCACAGGGGAGTGAACCTCGCGCCCAAGGAAGCCAAGGAACCGGACTCCGCCCCCGCCGCGCCGGCGGCCCCCGCCGGGCCGGAGGCAACGCCCGAGAAGGGCGCCCGCAAGGAGAAGGGTGCGAAGGGCAAGGACGCGAAGGAGTCGAAGGACGGAAAGGAGGGCAAGGAGGGGAAGGGCAAGGGCCGGCCCGGCGTCGGCGGGAAGACCCCGAAGATCGTCTCCGACAACCCGAACTTCCGGTACATCGTCCGCGTCGCGAACACCGACCTCGACGGGACCCGGGCGACGGCGCTCGCGCTGACCGGGGTCCGCGGCGTCGGGCTCCGGGTCGCGGAAGCGACGTGCCGACTCGCGAACGTCAACCCGCGCGAGATGATCGGGAACCTCCCGGAGGCGACGGTCGACTCGATCGAGACGACGCTCGGCAGCCTTCCGACCAAGGTCCCGGTCTGGATGGTGAACCACCCGACCGAACCCGTGCTCGGCGAGTCGCCGCACTACATCGGGGCCGACCTGGAGACGCGTCGCCGCGATGACGTGAACGTGATGAAGATGGTCCGCAGCTACCGCGGTGTCCGCCACGAGCGGGGCCAGAAGGTCCGCGGGCAGCGCACGCGCTCGAACGGCCGGACGGGAATGGCCGCGGGCGTGCTCAAGAAGGCCGCGAAGGAAGC
>JASHVP010000080.1 GCA_030044475.1 Thermoplasmata archaeon
CTCCCTGCTCCTGGACAACGGTACGTACTCGTTCGGCGGGGCGTCCGTCCTTCCCGGCTATACCGCGGCCGCCTCCGGCGGCTCGTTGACCGTGGCCGGCGCCCCGGCCGAAGTGACGCTGACGTTCACGGCCCAGTCCACCTACGCCGTCTCGTTCACCGAAGAGGGGCTCCCGAGCGGGACCCCGTGGGCGGTCAGCTTCTACGGGCTCCTGCGGGTCAATTCGAGCGACGCGGCGGTCCTGGGGTTCGTGGCGCCGAACTCCACGACGGGTTTCTACGTCGGTCCGGTCGCCGGATACAACGCCACCCCGCCCTACGGGACCGTGGTGGTCGATGGCGCCGCGGTGAACGAGACGATCGTGTTCTCGCTGAACGTGTCTGAGCCCCTCTACGCGACGACCTTTACCGAATCGGGCTTGCCGGGGGGCACGAGCTGGAGCGTGACGGTGGGAGCCTCCACGGCGTCGTCCACCGGGACATCGATCTCCTTCCAACTGACCGATGGCAGTTTCGCGTTCTCGGTGGGGTCGGTCCTCGGCTATACGGCGAGCCCGGCGGCGGACGACCTGCAAGTGGACGGGAGTCCGGTGACGGAGGCGATCTCCTTCTCGCCCGTCTCCACGACCACGTATGCGGTGACCTTCGATGAGATCGGGCTCCTGACGGGGACCAGTTGGTCGGTGAACCTGAACGGAACCGTTCACGACTCCACGACGTCGACCGTCTCGTTCTCGGAGCCGAACGGGTCGTATTCGTACTCGATCGGGCCGGCCGACGGGTATCTCCCCACCCCCGCGAGCGGTCCGGTCGACGTCGACGGCCGGGCCGTCTCGACCTCGGTCACGTTCGCGCCCGCCCCCGCCGCCCACTACGCCGTCACCTTCCTCGAATCCGGACTGACGAGCGGAACGGCCTGGGCGGTCACCTTCGGCGGCGTCGAGAACCGCTCGACCAACTCGAGCCTGGGATTCTCGGTCGTGAATGGCAGCTACGAGTTCCTCGTCGGGGCGGTCCCGGGCTACACCGTGGCCCCCCTCAACGGGACCCTCGTCGTGAACGGCTCGCCGGATTTGCGGCCGATCGCGTTCACCCCGCTGCCGCCCGGCGAGTACTCGGTCGTGTTCATGGAAGCCGGTCTCCCGGTCGGAACCCGATGGAGCGTGACGCTCAACGGGACCGGGAACTCGTCGGCGACGAGCTCGATCGGGTTCGTCGAGAAGAACGGGAGCTACGCGTTCACCGTTGCGGCCGTGTCCGGGTACACCGGGACTCCCGCGTCCGGCCACGCCAACGTCACCGCCCAGTCGGTCACCATCACGGTCGTCTTCTCCCCCACGAGCTCGTCGTCGTCCTCCTCGCCAAAATTCCTCGGCCTGCCGGCGACCGAAGGGTATGCGCTGCTGGGCGCGATCCTGCTCGTGATCGTCGCTGCGATCGTGGCGGCGGTCGTGCGCGGACGTCGACGATCCGGTTCCTCGCCGCCCAGCCCACCGCCCGGCACCGGGCCGTCGCCTCCTCCGGGCGGCAGCTGACCGGGACCCGCCCCCCGCCGGGACGCCGGCCCCCGCCGCTCAGCCCGGCCGGGGGACGAGAACGACGTGGGGGCGTCCCGCGGACCGGTCCTCGGTGACCAGATGGGCCGGGAACGCGGGCCGGATCCCCCGGATCTGCAGACCGACCTCGTCCCGGCGGAGCTCGAACTCTTGGTCCGCCATCCGGCGCACCGCGTCCGCGCAGCCGAGGCCGGGCCCGAGCAGGCCGACGACCAGGTTCCCGAGCTGGCGCGCTCGCTTCACGCCGTGGAAGAACGTTCGCGCCGCCTTCTCGCTGCCCATCAGCATGTCGAAGATCTCGAAGGCGGTGAGTTCGAGGTACGGCCGCCGGCGGTGCCCCTGCGCGGCGGCCTCCGCCGCGACGGCGAGCGCGACCGCCCGGTCCATCTTCGCACGGGACGTCTTGGTCGGGTGCGGGTCGAACCCCCGCGACGGGAAGTTCACGACGTACGCCAACCCCTCGTCCTCCCCGACGTAATCCATCACGCGGACCCGGCTGTCGAACCGCCGGCGGGTCACGTGCCGGGTCAGACGCTCGCGGAAGTCGTGGGGCGAGTCGTTCGAGGGCAGGATTGCGAGCACCCCACGGGAATGGTAGAGGAAGTTCAGGTACGCCGGGAACAGGAGTAGGTCGAGGTCGTCCCGCCCCACGCCCGGGGCGAGGTCGAACACCACGAGGCTCCCGCGTCGGAACCCGCCGCCGAGCTGGCGGTCGAGGTCCGAGATGCCGCTCGAGAAGAGTCCGTCCGGGTCGGCGATCGGGGTCCATTCGAGGGGCGACGCGTTCGGTCGAACGACGGGGCGGTCCATGGCCCCGGAGAAGCGGAGGAGGGGTTCTTAGAGCGATGGCACTCGGATCCCCGAGTCCGCTCCGGTCGCGAGACCGCCCGAACCGGTGACGAACCCCACCGGGCCCGGCTCCGCGCCGCACGAGCCAGACGCATCTCTCCTGGAACCGGTGGGGCGGTCTCCTTCGGAGAGTCGCAACTTCGCGTCGAATCTGCGACCGGCGGCTCGCGGCGCCGCCGGGGGTGACCCATCTCGAGAGGTCCGATCTAGCTATACGTCACGGCGACCGAGACCGCGGCCCCGGCGACCGCCAGCGAGCCGGAGCTCGGCGAGGGAGTGTAGAGGGTACCCCCGGACCAGGCCCAGCCGATGGTGAACGTGTACGTCCCGTTCGGGAGCGCGAAGTTCAGCGTGCTGTTCGTCGTACCGTTCCACGCGAACCCGCCCGGGCCGGACAGGGCTACCGACCATGCGGTTCCGTTCGGAAGACCGGTCTCCGCGAAGGTGACGTTGTAGAGCGGGAGCGGGGCGAAGGTGACGCTCACGACGACCGCCGACCCGTTCACGGTCACGTTGCCGGACGACGGGGATGCGCCGTAGAGCGCGCCGGCCGCCCAGACGTCCCCGATCGAGAACGGGTACGTTCCGTTCGCCACGGAGAAGTTCACGTCAGTCCCCGTCGAGGCGTTCCACGAGACGCCGCCCCAGCCGGTGCCGAGCAGGGCGACCGACCAGAACGTGCCGTTCGGGAGTCCGCTCTCTTGGAAGCTGACCGACGAGAGGACGAGCGGCGCGAAGGAGATCGCGACGCTCACGGAGGTTCCGTTGACGGTGACATTCCCCGAGCTCGGGGTC
>JASHVP010000081.1 GCA_030044475.1 Thermoplasmata archaeon
GCGCCGTTCGATCGCGGAGGCGGGCCGCGAGTTCGTCGCGGGGTTCGACCCGGCCGCGGTCGCCGCCCAGGTCCGGGCCGCGGCGCAGCCGGTCGGTCGCTAGCGGCGGGACCGGTCGGGCTCGTCGAGCCGCCACTCCGCGAACCGACGACCCCCCGACGCCCGCCGGACCTCGGCCCGGACGTCGTCCCACCGAGCGCCGGCCGGCATTTCTCCCCGCTCGAGCGCGTCCAGTCGCGCGCGGAATCGGAGCCGCACGGGCGCGAACGGGTCGTCGTCGCCCCCACCCCCCCACCGTTCGGGCGGTCGAACGACCCGCACCCGGTCGCCGTCGCACCCCCAGATCCCGACGGGCCGGGCGCGGCTCCCGTCCGTCCGGCGCGCGAGCCGTTCGGCCGATCGGACCGTTCCGACGACCACGGCCACCCAGTCGCCCCAGGCGCGCCGCTTCAACGCCTGGAGGAGGACGGCCCCGCTGTGGGCGACCTTCGCCTCCACGAGCCCGACCTCGTCCCCCCGCCGGGCCACGAGGTCGAAGTAGTCCGTCCCGTCGGGGTCGACGAACACTCGGTATCCTTCGGTCTCGAGGTGCCGGGCGGCCAACCGTACGATCTCGGCCTCGGACCGTCGCGCGGACGCGGCGCGGGTCACGCGCCGCTCCGCAGGAACCAGCGGTCGAGCCGACCCCGGGCCAGCCGAACGTGGATGGGGCGGCCGTGCGGGCAGGTCGTCGGACGGTCCGGGAGACGGGCGAGGGACTGGAGGATCGCCCCCACCTCCTCGCGGGACGCGGGGTCCCCCGCCCGGAGGGCGGCGTGGCAGGCGATCGTCGCCGCCCGCCGCTCGACGAGCCCGTCGGGGAGCGTCGGTCGGCCGCCGTCGGCCAGCTCGGTCACGAGCTCGGCCAGCGCGGTCGGCGGCGCGCGTCGGCCGCGGAACGAGGGAACGGCGCGCACCCGGAAGCGGTCCGGTCCGAACGCCTCCACCTCGAACCCGGCGGCCGCGACCTCGGCCCCGTGCTCGGCGAGCGAGGCCCGCTGGGCCGGCGTGAGGTCGACCAGGACCGGCGCGACGAGCTCCTGCCGAGCGACCCGCCCGTGACGGAGGACCTCGGCGAACAGGACCCGTTCGCTCGCGGCGTGCTGGTCGATCACCACGAACCCATCGTCGGTCGCGGCGACCCAGTAGAGAGCGTCGAGGACCCCGAGGAGCTCGAACTCGCCTCGCCGGGGAGCCGGGGCGGGCGACGACGCGATCGGCGTCGTCGTCTCCCGGTCGAGCGTCGATTGGAGCGGTCCGGTCGACGCCCCGGGGACCGCGGCGAACCGGGCCGGCGCTCCCGCGGACGCCGGCGCCCGGAGCCCCCCCGGCGGCTCGGCGACCGCGGGACCTTCGCCCAGCGACTCCGCGACGGCCCGTCGGACCGCGTCCGCTACGTCCCGCTCCCGCGCGAACCGGACCTCCCGCTTGGTCGGGTGGACGTTCACGTCCAGCCGGTCGCCGGCGACCTCGAGATGCAGGAGCCCGACCGGGAATCGGGTCCGGGGCAGCCGGTCGCCGTACGCCGCCCGGACGGCCTGCCCGATCGGACGGGACGAGACCGAACGTCCGTTCACCGCCAGGAACAGCTCCGCGGAGCTGCTGGCGCCGACGGACGGGTCGCCGACGACCCCCCGCAACCGCCCCCCGGGGAGGGCGACCGCGAACCGCATCCCGTGCCGGCGGAACTCCGGTCCGAGGACCGCCGCGGCGGCGTCGAGGAGGTCCGACGTGGCCGGGTACACTCCGATCTCCCGGCCGTCCGACTCCACGCGGTACGTCACCGACGGCCGGGCGAGGTAGACGCGCTCCACGCACCGCACGACCTCGAGCTGCTCGGCCGCGGGCGACTTCAGGAACTTCCGGCGGGCCGGCGTGTTGAAGAACAGGTCCTCCACCTCGACGGTGGTGCCGGGCGCCCGGGGCCCTTCGAATCCGCCGACCGGGGATCCTCCGACCACCGAGACGCCGGTGGCGACCTCTCGATCGGCCGTCCGGGAGGAGAGCCGCAGGCGCGACACCGCGCCGATCGCTGCCAGGGCCTCGCCGCGGAATCCGAGGAACTCGATCCGCTCGACCGGCCCGTCCGGGTCCAGCTTGCTGGTCGCGTGGCGCTCGACGGCGAGGGCGAGCTCGTCCGGCGGGATCCCGGCCCCGTCGTCGGCCACCTCGATCCGCTCGAGCCCTCCCCCGGTGAGCCGGACCGAGATCGTGGTCGCCCCGGCATCGAGCGCGTTCTCGAGGAGCTCCTTCACGACCGACGCCGGCCGCTCGACGACCTCGCCCGCGGCGATCCGCTCGACGGTCGTCGGGGTCAGGCGACGGATTGGGCGCGACGCGGTCACGGCGGCTCGCTCGGGGACGGGTCCCGGGGCCGGCCCTGGAGCCGACGGAGGGCTTCCTTCGCCTCGTCCGGGGTCAGCCGCTCGACGTCGAGGGCGGCCAGCGACCGCTCGACCGGACCGGGCGACGCGTCGGCGACCAGGACCGCCTGCGTGTACCGCGTCGGCCGCCCGCCGCCCCGGCGGGACGGCGGCAACGAGACCCCGTCGGCCTCCAAGCTCTGGAGGAGTCGTTCGGCCTCGGTCAGGACGTCCGCCGGCACCCCCGCCAGCCGGGCGACGTGCACCCCGTAGCTCCGGTCGGTGCTCCCCGGGACGAGTCGGTGAAGAAACACCACCCCCTCCGTCCCCTCCTTCACGGCGAAGTGCGCGTTCCGGGCGGCCGACAGGTCGCCGACCAGCTCCGTGAGCTGGTGGTAATGGGTCGCGAGCACGCTCCGGGAGCGGGTCACGTCGTGGAGATGGCGCAGCGTCGCCCACGCGATCGCCAGCCCGTCGAACGTGCTCGTCCCCCGGCCGACCTCGTCGAGGAGCACGAGCGACCGCGGGTCGGCCGAGCGGAGGATCTCGGCGACCTCCGTCATCTCGACCATGAAGCTCGACTTCCCGCGGCCGATCTCGTCGGTGAACCCCATCCGGGTGAACAGCTGCGTCACGAGGCCGACCCGGGCGAACTTCGCCGGAACGAACGAGCCGGCCTGCGCGAGCACGACCAGCAGGCCGACCGAGCGCATGTACGTCGACTTCCCGGACATGTTCGGCCCGGTGAGGACCAGGAGCCGCGCGGCGCCGGCGTCGAGCTCGACGTCGTTCGGCACGAACCCTTCGGCGAGCGACCGGTCGAGCACCGGGTGGCGAAGCTCCCGCGCGACCAAGGCGGCCGACGCCTCCACCTGGGGCCGCACGTACCCGCGGGTCCGGGCGAGATGGGCGAACGTCGCGAGGGCGTCGAGCTCGCCGAGCGCGCGGGCGACGCGGTGGATCGCGGCGACCTGTCCGTCGAGCTCCCGGAGGAACCGGTCCCACCGGGCCGACTCCGCCGAGCGAGCGGCTTCCCGGGCCGCCCCGACGCGATGCTCCAAGACGTCCAGCTCGTCCGAGGTGAACCGCTCCGCCTGGGCGACCGTCTGGCGGCGGCGGAAGTGGGCCGGGACCCGGGCGAGGTGCGGGCGGGTGACCTCGAAGTAGTAGCCGAACACCTGATTGTACCCGATCTTCAGGGTCCGGATCCCGGTCGCCGCCTGCTCGCGTCGCTCGAGCGCCTCCAGGGCCGCGACGGCGTCCGCTTCCTCGGACCGAGCCCCGTCGACCTCGGGCGCGCACCCGGGACGGAACAGTCCCCCGTCCGCCTCGTTCGCCGGCAGATCCTCGGCGAGGGTCGTGGCGAGGAGGTCGACCAGGCCGGCCGGTGGGCGGAGGTCGCGGAGCACGCGCGCGAGCGCCCGAGAGGTCCCCTCCCCGGCCCATCCGGTCGCCCCCTCGAGGAGGGCGCGCAATCCGGACCGAAGGGCCGCGAGCTCGGGCGGACGGACCCGACGACCGGCGACCCGGGTCGCGATGCGCGCCAGGTCGGCGATCCCCCGAAGCTCGCCGCGCAGTTCGTCGAGCGCGGCCCCCCGACCGACGAGCGCCTCGACCGCGTCCTGGCGGGCGACGATCCGGTCGACGTCCGCGAGGGGGTTCGTCAGCCAGAACGCCAGGGTGCGTCGGCCGGACGCCGTTACGGTCTCGTCCCAGGTCGACAGCAGCGTCGCGCCGGACGGGTCGTCCGGATTCATCGGTCGGGAGATCTCGAGGTGTCGGAGCGTCTTCGCGTCGAGGACGAGACGGGTCCCGCCCGCGGCCCGGTCGGCGAGGGCGAGATGGGGCAGGATCCGCGGCTGCGTGAACTTGAGGTACGCAGCGAGCCGAAGGTCCGCGTCGCGGACGGGGGGCGGAGGGACGTCGGACGCCGACCACGCCTCCGGCAGCTCCGCCTCGGCGAGGGCGGACGGGGCGTCCTCGAGCCGGGCCGTCGGGAACTCCCGGCGCAGGCCCTCCACGAGCGCGACCCCGACCGCCCGGTCGGCCGCGTGCCAGAGGACCTCGCGGGGACGAAACGGCCCGAGGGTGGAGAGGAGTCCGTCGACCCCGGGTCCATCGGCGGTCCCGTGGAACCACTCCCCGGTCGTGATATCGACGGCGGCGTACGCGCCGGCGCGGTCGGCTCCGATCACGGCCGCGGCCAGGAAGTTGTGGTCCGGCCCGCCGAGGATCCGGTCCTCGACGACCGTCCCTGGGGTGACGACCCGGGTCACGTCGCGCCGGACGAGCCCCTTCGCGAACCGCGCGTCCTCGAGCTGGTCGCAGAGGGCGACCTTGTACCCCTTCTGGACGAGGCGCCCCAGGTACGTCTCGACGGAGTGATGGGGTACGCCGGCCATCGGGACCCGATCGCCCCGCGCATCCGGTCCCCGCGCGGTGAGGACGACGTCGACCTCGCGCGAGAGGAGCCGGGCGTCGTCCCCGAACGTCTCGTAGAAGTCGCCGACGCGGAACAGCACGAGGTGGCCCGGATACCGCGCCTTCACGCCCTCGTACTGCTCGAGGAGCGGCGTTCCCGCGGACGCGCCGGACATCCCGTTCGTTCGCAGCGTCCCGCGAGATATAATCGGGCAGGGGGGTCGGCGAACCCCTGGGACGCCGGGATCGACGGCGGCCGGTCGACGGGAAAGAAGCGCCCGCTGAGGGGGAGATTTGAACTCCCGTGGCGGAAGCCGCCACCAGCTTTCAAGGCTGGCGCCTTGCCGGACTAGGCTACCTCAGCGCGGCGTCGACGCGAGGGGGCCGGGCGGAGAAAAACCCTCCGCGGGAACCCGCGGGCGGGCGATGCAGGTGCCGGGAGATCCGCGGGGAGTCGGCGACCCCCCGTTTCGAACCCGGGTGGTCAGCTTGGAGGGCTGACATCCTACCACTAGATTACACCTGCACGAACCGCCCACGGGCGGGCGCAGCGAGCGTGCCCGGCCCTTAAGATTCTGTCGTCGCGGGGCGTCCCGCCGGCGCCGTCTGGTCGATCAGCGCGACGCGTTCCAGGACGAGACCTTCCCACGCCGACGCCGGGACGGCGGATCGCTCCGCCTCGGTGATCCCGAGGCGATCGAGGGTCGCCGTGGAAACCGCGCGGGGATAGGCCGACGGGTCGGCAACGAGCTCGAACCGGGGCAGCAGGTCGACCGGGTCGAGGGGCTTCTCAGCCACGACGACGAACCCCTCGGTCTCGGACCGGACCCCGACCTTGGCGAGCGCCCGGGGCAGCTGGTCGTCCCCGGCGACGTACAGGGCGAACTCCGCACCGCGGTCGCGCAGCCGCGACTCGCCCCGGCCGCGCGATCGACCGAGGTGGGCCCACGCGGACAAGAGATGGCGCTCTCCCGCCACCGCGTCCGCGTCGAGGACGGCCACGAGGACGCCGGCCTCCTGGGCGACGGCCCGGAGGGCGCGGATGACGTCCCCGGGCGTCGGGCGGTCCGGCGCGACGCGGCGCGCCCCGACGGCGCGCAGCGACCGTTCTTCGGCCGGAGGGAGGGGCGCCACCGCCGGTCACTCCCGCAGGAAGCGGACGAACTCTTCGCGGGTGCGCGGTTGGAGGACGTAGTTCTCCCGCTTCTCCCGTCCGATCGTCGAGGTCGGGGTCGCCCCGTAGTCGTGACCCGGGAGCACGACGAGGCCGTCGTCGAGGTGGACCACCCGTCGGAAGAGACTGTCGTACATCTCGCCGGGGTCTCCCCCCGGGAGGTCGGTCCGGCCGCACTCGCCGACGAACAGGGTGTCACCGGTGGCGACGTTCCCCTCGAAGACAAAGAGGACGCTGTCCTTCGTGTGCCCGGGCGTGTGGACCACCTCGAACCGGAGCCGGCCCGCCGCGATCGCGTCCCCGTCGTCCACCGACACCTCTTGGCCGAGCGGGGCGACGCGATGCGCGACGACCTTCGCTCCGGTCCGGGAGCGCACTTCCTGGTTCCCCGCGCAGTGGTCCTTGTGGCTGTGGGTGTTGAGGACGTAGCGGACCTTCGCCCGGCGCCGGTCGATCCCTTCGAGGACCGGCTCGATGCCGTACGACGGGTCGATGACGACCGCGTCGCCCCCTTCGTCGTCGGCGACGAGGTAGGTGAAGTTGAGGTACGGTCCGACCCGGTACTGGTCGAGGATCACGGCGCCGAGAGGCGGCCCTCGGTATTTGACGCTGCAGTGGGTTACGGGACGACGGCCTCGCCCGGATTCACCCGGTGGCCGGTGACGGCGTCGATCACGACGCGCCCTTCGGCGCCTTCGGCATACCAGTACGGGACGAACAACACCGCGAACGGTCCGAGCCGGATGTCGTCGGCCGACGGGGGAACGCGCCGGGTCTCGATCACGAGCGCCCCGCCGTGCTGCTCGGTATGGTCGACGTGCACCGTGTGGTGCCGGCGGATCGCGTCGAGGGCGAGCGGTCCGGCCTGACCCTCGGGGATCTGCGGACGGAACTCCTGGTGCGGCTCCGCGAGCTCGTCGACGAGCTCGCGGTCGACCTCCTCCCAGATCTCGACGCGCCGGTTCAGGGCGTTCACCGCGACCAGTTGCCGGACGACCACCCCCGACCGACCGTGCGGCACCGCCGGCCGGACGCGGTAGCCGGCGACGTAGAACGGGACCAGGCGGAGCGTGAACCGCGAGAGGTCGACGCCCGCGAGCGACTCCGCCTCCCCCCGACCGATGCGCGGGAGCACGACCCGTCGCCCGTGCGGCGCGACCGGGAGCGGCGGCTCCAGCAGCGGAAGCGGCTCCGCCGCGTCGGGGGAGGGGTCGACCGGCGACAGGAGCAGTTCGCCGAGCGCCGGTCCGAGCGTCGACGGGTCCAACACCTCGATCCCCCGGTCGGCGGCGAGGCCGCGGGCCACGGGCCCGGGGTCGTCATCGTAGACGATCGTACGGTGGACCGAGTCGACCGGAAAGACGGCGTCGAGCGTCGCCGGGGAACGGAGCGCGTCGACCACCGCGACCGCGCGGTGGTCCCGGGTCCGCACCGCGATGAGCCCCTCCGGGCGTTCGTCCAGACGGTAGCCCGCCGCCTCGAGCAGCCGTCCGAGGACCGTTGACGGAGGCGGGGACCGGCTCATCGCCCGAGCGAGCGTGGGGGGGCGATATCTCGCTTCCGTCCGGTCGGACGAACGGATTGGCCCGGCACGGCCCTAAAGACCGCCGACACCGTCCGGGCGCCCGTGTCCCGCTACTGGCTCGGATGCTCGGGCTGGGCGTACGACGACTGGGTGGGGCCGTTCTACCCGCCCGGGACCCCGCCGGGCGAGTTCCTCGAACGGTACGCCCGGGTCTTCCGGACCGTGGAAGTCGACTCCAGCTTCTATCGGGCGCCCGGACCGACCCTCGTCCGTCGGTGGGCCGACCACACGCCGGACGGGTTCCGCTTCTCCCTGAAGGTGCCCCGGGACGTGACCCACGAGCCGGACCCGGCCCGGGGACGGGACGTGCTCGCCGCGTTCCTCGGATCGCTCGGCCCGCTCCGGCAGCGGGGCAAGCTCGCGGCGGTGGTGCTCCAGTTCCCCGGGTCGTTCCGAGCGGGGAAGGGGCAGGAGCGCCTCGCGCGCCTCCTGGACGAAGTCCCCTCGGACTACCCTCTCGCGGTCGAGCTCCGCCACGACTCGTGGTGGTCGGAGTCGACCCGACGCGCGCTCGCCGCCCGGAAGGCCGTCCTGGTGTGGTCGGTCGTGCCGGCCGCCCACCCGCCGGCGTGGGTGACGGGGGAATTCCTCTACGCCCGGTTCATCGGCGACCGCGCGCTGACGACCTTCGACCGGATCCAGCGCTCGGGGGAGGCCGACTTCGCCGCCATGAAGGCGCGGTTCGACGCGGAGGGACTCTCGGTCGGGGCGATCTTCGCGTACGCGAACAACCATTTCCTCGGGTACGGACCGGGGACCGTCACCGAGCTCTCCCGGGTGCTCGGACTTCCCCCTCCCGACCTCGGCCGCGCCGCGCGGGAGAGCGGTCAGCGCCGACTCGACGACCCCGGACTCGCGCTCGACGCCCGGTCCGCGTCCGGCGAGGATCGGGCGCCCCCCTCCAGCACAACCTAATTATTCGCCGTCAGGGTCCAACGCCGGACGATGACCGAGGCGATCCCCCTGCGGGTGGCCGAGGCGTTCCAGCAGGACATCGGGCTCGGGACCGCTCGGCTGGACGTCCAGACCCGCCAGCGGCTCAAGGTGGGACTCGGAGACATCGTGGAGATCCGGGGCCGCAAGCCGACCCCGGCGATCGTGAGCCGCGCGCAACCCGACGACGAGGGGAAGGGGCTCGTCCGCATCGAGGCGGTCGTCCGCCGGAACGCGGGGGTGAGCATCGGGGACCGGGTGTCGGTCCAGCGGGTCGACGCGCCGAACGCCGACGCGATCACGATCGCGCCGATCTACGCCGGGTCGGCGCGCATGGACCTCGGGCCCGGACTCGAGAGCTTCGTCGCGAAGGCGCTCGCCCGGCGGCCGTTCGTCCGCGGAGATGTCTTCGTGATCCCCGGGGTGTTCCTGATGGGCGGCTCCTTGCCGTTCATGGTAGTCTCGACCCAGCCGAAGGGGATTGTCCAGGTCGCTCCGTCGACGCTGATCACGATCAAGGAGGAGACGGTCAGCGAGACCGAGGTCGCCGCGCCCCGGGTCTCCTACGAGGACATCGGCGGGCTCAAGGAGAAGCTGGGCCGCGTCCGCGAGATGATCGAGCTGCCGCTGAAACACCCCGAGCTGTTCGACCGGCTCGCGATCACCCCGCCGAAGGGGGTCCTGCTTTACGGCCCTCCCGGGACGGGGAAGACGCTCATCGCGAAGGCGGTCGCGAACGAGGCGGGCGCCCACTTCATCGGCATCCAGGGCCCGGAGATCATCTCGAAGTACTACGGGGAGAGCGAGAAGGAGCTGCGGGAGAAGTTCGAGGAGGCCGAGAAGAACGCCCCGAGCGTGATCTTCATCGACGAGCTCGACTCCATCGCGCCCCGCCGCGACGAGGTCGTCGGCGAGGTCGAGCGTCGGGTCGTCGCGCAGCTCCTCACGCTGATGGACGGCCTCTCGGGCCGGGGGAACGTCATCGTGATCGCCGCGACGAACCGCGAGGAGGCGATCGACCCCGCGCTCCGACGGCCCGGCCGCTTCGACCGCGAGATCGAGATCGGCGTGCCGACCCAGGAGGGGCGGCTCGAGATCCTGCAGATCCATACGCGCGGGATGCCGATCGACGGGAGCGAACGCGACCGGGAGCGGGTCCTGAAGGAGCTCGCCGCGCAGAGCCACGGCTTCGTCGGGGCGGACCTCTCGTCGCTCGCCCGGGAGGCGGCGATGCGCGCGCTCCGGCGGTACCTGCCCGAGATCGACTTCGACCAGCCGATTCCGATCTCGCTGTTGGAGCGGATGAAGGTCACCGAGCACGACTTCCGCGAGGCGCTGAAACAGATCGAGCCGTCCAGCCTCCGGGACGTCGCGGTCGAGGTGCCGACGACCCGGTGGGAGGAGGTCGGCGGCGTCGAGCGGGTCCGCCGGATCCTGGAGGAGTCGGTGGAACTCCCGTTCAAGAACCCGCAGGTCTACCGGCACATCGGCATCGAGCCGCCGCGCGGCATCTTGCTCTACGGTCCGCCGGGGGTCGGGAAGACGCTCCTCGCGAAGGCCGCCGCCACGGAGAGCCAGGCGAATTTCATCTCGGTCAAGGGCCCCGAGGTGATGAGCAAGTGGGTCGGGGAGAGCGAGAAGGCCGTCCGGATGATCTTCAAGAAGGCCCGCCAGGCGTCCCCGTCGATCGTCTTCATCGACGAGATCGACTCGATCGCGCCCCGCCGCGGCCTCCAGACGTCGAGCGGGGTGACGGAGCGGATCGTCAACCAGCTCCTCACGTCGATCGACGGGCTCGAGACGCTGGAACGGGTGCTGGTCATCGCGGCCACGAACCGGCCGGACATCATCGACGAGGCCCTGCTCCGGACCGGACGGTTCGACCGCCTCCTCTACGTCGAGCCCCCGACCGCGGCCGGCCGACTCGAGATCCTGAAGGTCCACACCCGCAAGATGCCGCTCGCGGACGACGTCCACCTCTCCGAGATCGCGCAGCGCACGGAGGGGTACGTCGGGAGCGACCTCGCCGCCCTGTGCCGCGAGGCGGGCCTGGCCGCGATCCGGGAGAGCCTGAAGGCGTCGAAAGTCACGAAAGCGCACTTCGACGCGGCGCTGAAGCAGGTCCGGGGCTCGGTCGACCCGGAGAGCCTGAAGTTCTACGAGGAGTTCGAAAAGCACCTGCTCCGCGAGCGGGTCGCGCGTCGCCGGGACGAACCGGTCGAGGCGATTTACCGCTGACCGCGCGACCGTCCCGTCCGGCGAGAAAACGCGCGAGCAAGCTATAAGTAGCAGGGCTAGGTTCGGCGCGCCGCCCTCGTCAGAGGGCACACCGAATGGGAGACGTGAAACCGTTGGCCCGGACCCTCTATCGAGCCGCCCTGTGGGTGGCGGTCCTGGCGATCGTGGGGAGCTCGCTCTTCACGTTCTCCGGGCTCGCCGCCGCCGCGTCGCCGAACTATTCCCTGACCGGCTTCGTGTACCAGCCGACGGCGCTGGGCGGAGCGGTCCCGGCGGGCGTGCAGGTCGACCTCGTCTCCCAGGCCACGGGGGCCGTCTACACCACGACGACGGGCAGCGGCGGCCAGTTCACGTTCACGGCGTCCGGCACCTCGAGCGCGCTCGCCCCCGGTTGGTGGGGCCTCTGGGTGCCCCCGCAGACGAACCTGACGCTCGGCGGGTGCAATCCGTGCGCGATCCTCTCGCAGCAGCAGAACCCGGTCTACCAGTACCTCAACGCGACGGAGCTGACGACGTACTCGCCGTGGGTCGTCTCGAACGT
>JASHVP010000082.1 GCA_030044475.1 Thermoplasmata archaeon
GAGCACCTCGATGGGATCCGCGGCCATCGTCCGGACCCGGACCAGGAGCGCCGCGGTCTCGGCGGGTCCCACCCGCTGCGAAGCGACCGGCCGGTGAACGGAGAGGAACTCTCGCTGGGACACGGGCCTCCGGACGATCTGCTCGCGCCGTCGTGTCGTGTGCGGTTCGTCGACGGGCCGTAGCTCCGGAGGGGGATTCTTCGCGGTCCGGGCGCCGCTGCGACGAGCGGAGGGCGGATTCTCGGGCTCCCTCCTTTCCCATCCGCGCGATCGGAGTCGTTGCGGGGCGCTCGACGTCGGGCTTCGTCCCGCCCCGACGGTCAGAAGCGGCGGAGGCGGACGAGCCGTTCGAGCCGCCTCGACTCCTTCGCGCGGAGCCAGGGGTTTTTCGAGAGCTCGGCATACGCGGCCCGGAAGAACGGTCGGGCCTCTCGAGGTCGCTCGAGCGCGAGCAAGCACTCTCCGAGTTCTTCGAACACGTACCCGTCCGGGTGCCGGGCGCGACGCCATTCGCCGAGCAAGCGCCGCTGCACGCGCAGCGCGTCGGACGGGCGGCCCATCATTCGGAGCGTTTTCGCGACACACCACCGCGCGATCCGAGTCCCCGCTGGGTCGTTCTGACGACGACGATAGATCACCGCCCGGCGGAACGAACGCAAGGCGTCGCGGTACGCCCCCGCGCCGAATTCGTTCCAGCCGATATTGTTGAGCAGAGAGGCCCTCCATCGATGGGCGCGTCGATCGCGGGAGCGCTCGGCGAGCCGCAGGGCTCGGGCATTCCATGCACGCTGACGCGGGCCGGACGAGACGAGGGCCACCATGTGGGCCGCGTCGATCGCGAGCGCATCCTCGCGAGAACGACGGGCGGATCGCCACGCGGCGAGGAACAGGGGGAGGGCCCGACGCCGCGCCCCCGCAGAGTTCCAGACCCGTCCACGTTCGAGCAGATAGCGCACCTTCGCCCTCGGCGCCAACCGAGGTAAGGTCGGAGCCAGAGCGTCCAGGGTGCGATGGGCGCTCCGAAACTTCGACTGCAAGGCCTGGGCGCGCGCGAGCTGGGTCCGCGCCTCGGCGTCGAGGTTCGCGGGGGGGGACCCGTTCACGCGCCGAAGGAATCGACGGAACCGAGCTTCGGAGGTCCGGGGGTCGTTGAAATCCCACAGCGCGTCCAGAGCGGCCGCGGTGACTCCCGGCTGCGGTCTCTCCCGAGTCATTCTCGACGGGCCCGTCGAAGGGGGCCCGTCACTTAACCGCTCAGCGATGACCGCCCGTCGGGGTCCCGCACCGACGCGGGTCCGATCGGGACAAGCCGTATCTCGGAACCGGACGTCCCGGTGTCCCGAGCCCCGATCCCGTGCGAGGTCAACGTTCGGTCCGCGCGATGGGAGCGTTCGGTTTGGCGAGGCCGGTGCGGCAGGTGCGTACGTGACGGGAGCCCCCGGGGGTCCCGGGACGACGTCCGTTCGACTGGGAGACCGAACGGTCCGCCGACTGGGGCTCGGTACGAACCGGGTGTCCGACTCGGCGGAGGGTCGGGCGATCCTTCGTCAGGCGATCGATCTCGGGGTGAACTTCATCGACACGGCCGACGTCTACCAATCGGGGGCGAGTGAGGAAACGATCGGAGCCGTCGTCCCCGCTTCGGAAAGCGCCGTGCTGGTCGCGACCAAGGGGGGGATGGTCCGGACGAGCGACGGGCTGGCGGTCGATGCCCGGCCGGACCACCTTCGAGACGCCTTCGAGGGGAGCCTCCGGCGTCTGCGCCGGGACCGGATCGACCTCTACCAGCTGCACCGGGTCGATCCCCGGGTGCCGGTCGAGGAGAGCCTCGCGGTCCTTCGCGAGTTCCAGCGCGAGGGACGCATCCGGCACGTGGGGGTGTCGAACGTGACGGTCCTCGATCTCGAGCGGGCCCGCCGGGTCGTTTCGGTGGTCTCGGTCCAGAACCGGTACAACCTCCTGGAGCGCGACAGCGAGGACGTCCTGTCGTACTGCGAGGCGCACGAGATCGCCTTCCTCCCCTGGCACCCGCTGCGCCGAGGTCGGATCTCGGACGACCCCGCGCTGTCGTCGATCGCGCAGCGACGGGGGGTCTCGCCCGACCGGGTGGCGCTGGCATGGCTGCTCCAGCGATCCCCGGCCCTCTTGCCCATCCCCGGAACCCTCTCGCCGAGCCACCTACGGGACAACCTCGCGGCGCAGGAGTTTCGCTTGGAGCCGGAGGAGGTTCGGCAACTCGACGGTCTCGCCCCGCCCGGCCCCCACCCGACCTCGTGAGTCGAAGGCGGTTCGGCTCCCCCCTCCACCTCACCCAGACACCGGCCCCCGGGGCTCCGGCGTCGGCCGGTCCCCCGGGACCCAGCCCGCGAGCGTCGACCGCCTTGGACGGCGACCATCGCCGTCCTCCGGGCCCGACGGTGCCGCCTCGCCCCGACATCTCCCGTCGACGACCGGGCGCCGACGGAGAGGCACCCGCGCGAGCGGGCCCGTCGGGCCCGCGGGAGGCCCGGGCCGAGCCAGCGGGGGGAACGAACGTGCGACCGCCCAGATCCCGAACCCCTCGAGACGGGCCCGTCGTCCGGCCCGCAACGAGCGACGTTCGGAGCCGGCCGACTCAGCGGAGGTTCCGTCGCTTCAGCAACTCCCCGAACCGCGGGTCTCTCCGAACCCGCTCAAGACGCGGGTCGATCCGCCACCGCTGCAACGAGAGATTGGTGGTTGCGTACGCCTTGTCCAGCCACCGGAAACACGCATCGAGGTCGCCCAGCTCCGCGTAGATGCGGGCGATGTGCTGGGCCCCCGTGGGACGGTCGGGGAGCAGTTCGTCCTGGTGAAGGATCGACCGCGCCGGCTCCGGCTCTCCCACCCAGGCGTGGTAGAGGGCACGCACCAGGTTCCGGTTCCGGGGTTCGTCCAAGGCGCGTTCGAACTCCTCGATCTCGCGTCGGCACGACTCCCAGTCGGACCGCGTGAGGTAGTATTCGGCCCGGAACCCGTGCAGGGCGCCGTTCGGATCGGGCGGAAGAGCGGCGAGCTTCTGGATCTTGGCGAACGCCTCATCGACCTTGCCCAGCCAGAGGAGCAGGTTGCCCAGGTGGTAGAGGTTGAGGGCCCAGTGCGGGTCAGCTTCCTCGGCCAGGGCGTACTCGACCAGCGCTTCCTCGGGCCGGTTCTGGTCGAGCAGCATGTTGGCCAGGGAGTTGTGGGCTTCGGAATAGCTCGGATTGAGCGACAGGGCGAGGCGAACCTCCCGCTCGGCCGCCGTGACGTCGTCCCGCCACAGTACCAGCGCCAACGAAGCGTGCGCCTCGGCGAGATTCGGGTCCAGCTCGATCGCCCGGTCGACCAGGCGTCGCGCGGTGGCGTCCGACTCCGCCGCCGGAACGTCGCGGTGCCACCACCCGAGTCGAATGACCGTGTCGGCCAACCCCGAGTATGCGGCGGCGTTCTTCGGGTCCCGGGAGATCGCGAGCTCGAACTGCTCCCGCGCCTGGTCGAGCCCGGCCTTGGTCGTCCGTCCCTGGAGGAGGGTCCGGCCCTTGAGGTAGGCGAGATACGAATCCGGTCGCACCGCCGGTCGCGAGGCGAGCCGAGTCGTTTCGACCACCCGCAACTCGATCTTGAGGGCTTCCGCGACCTGCTTCGCGATGTCGGCCTGCACGGCGAAGACGTCGTCGAGCTCCCGGTCGTACGAGTTCGCCCAGACGTGTCGCTGCGACGCGGCATCGATCAGTTGCGCGGTGATCCGCAGACGATTTCCCGCCTTCCGCACGCTCCCTTCGAGGATCGACGCGACGCCGAGTTCAAGACCGATCTGCGCGACCGGCTTGGTCGTGGCCTTGTACTGCATCACCGACGTCCGCGAGATGATGGGAAGCTCGCGCAACTGAGAGAGGACCGTGATCAACTCTTCCGTGAGCCCGTCCGCGAAGTACTCGTCCTTCGGATCCGGGCTGATGTTGGAGAACGGCAGGACGGCCAGTCCGGCCAACTCGGCGCCCGACGACGAGGGCGCCCGGACGTTCCACGGCAGGACAACCCGATAGACGTCGATCGAAGGCCGAACGTTCTTTAGGGTGGTCGGACCGAGACTCTCCAGCGGATTCGGAACCTTGTTCCGGACTTGGCCGAAGACCGGCTCACTGATGCAGATCCCTCCCGGCTCCGCCAGCGGTTCGATCCGCGATGCGATGTTCACGGAGTCGCCGAACACATCGTCGGCCGAGTGGACGACGTCCCCGAGGTGAATCCCGATCCGGATCTGGAACCTCGCTTCGGCCGGAGCGGAGAGGTTGTACTCGTGGAGTAACCGCTGGATCTCCACGGCGCAGTTCGTCGCGTCGAGCGCACTCTCGAACTCCACGAGGAACGAATCGCCCGCGGTCTTGACTTCCCGGCCGCGGTAGCGAGCAAAGACCGGTCGGAGGAGCGCGTTGTGTCGTTCGAGCAGTCGGAGGGCGCGGGACTCGTCCGCCTGGCTCAGCGCGGTGTAGCCGACCATGTCGGTGAACATGATCGCGGCGAGGCGACGGGTGGCGGCCACGACCGCGAAGCGGCTTCTCTTAGATTAAGCTCCGTCAACCCGGACGGTCCGGCCCACGGAAACTCCGGCCACGACGAAGGAGGTCGCACCGCCGACGCGTCGCCGGCACGGACGGCTCGGGTCGCCGGGTTCCGGATCCCGGAAACGCTGACGGCGGGAATTCGCGGCCCGGACGTCGAGTCCCCGCCCTCCCGCGCGTACCGGGCCGACGGCCGGGGGACCCCGCGCGACGAGTCCCGAGCGCGGGTCCCGGCCCCCCGTCTGGGTCGACGTGGGCAGGGCGCCGGGTCCACTCCGTCAACGGGCCGATCTCTTCGCTCCCTCGAGGGCGCAGAAGCCGTCCGAACCGATGCCGAGCGGGAGGTTGGTCAGATTGTAGAAGTTCTGGATGGCGTTGAGCAGCGTGATCTCCACGACCTGCCGCTCGCTGAAGTGCTGCCGGAGGGTGGCGAACGTCTCGTCCGAGACTCGCTTGGTCCGGGTCGCTTCCTCCACGTACGCGAGGGCGGCGCGTTCCCTCGCGTCAAACAGGGGGCTGGTCCGATAGCTGAGCAGAGCGTCCAGCTTCGCCTCCAGGCCCAGACGTTCCCGGATGGACATCGCCCGGGCCAGATCCTCGCAGAACAAGCACCCGTTGATCTGGGACGGAAGGTCCCCGAGAAGGACCCAGAGTCGCTTGTCCAGCGTCACCCCCTTCGCCACGAACTTCAGGAAGCTCGAGGTGATGGGAAGCGACTCCGGGACTCGGGCGGTGACGACTTCGACGGGCGTCAGGACCTTCCCCATCCAGTGGCGCATCCCCCAGTACGCGAGACGGAGCTTGAGTCCGCGGGGGTTCTCGATCGGGGAGAGTCTCGGAGGGCGTTCCGAACTCGGGTTCGCGGATCGCTCGGCCACGGTCGACTCCGAGGTCGCCCGAGTCCCGGTTACGTCCCTCATTTCCATGCTTCCTCACCTGCGACTCAGCGGTCGGCACTAATATAACGAATTATGTATATATTGTACTCCTCCGAGCGGCGCCAGGGTGGATCACGCAGCCTCAGCCAGGAAGCTCCGTGCCTTCGCCTCGAACGGCGCCATCAATCTAAATAATCAATTCGTAATATGTTCGGGGGAATGCCATGCGCAGGATGGACACCTTCACGGCGATCTCCGACCCGACTCGACGCCAGGTGCTCGACCTCTTGTCCCGACACGAACGGCCGGCCGGAGAACTGGGGCGAGCGTTCCCGTCGGTCAGCCAGCCCGGGATGTCGCGTCATCTCCGAGTCCTCCGGGAGGCCGGCCTCGTGCGAGTGAGAAAACAGGACCGCCGTCGGGTCTACTCCCTGCACTGGGAGGGACTGGCCCCGGTCGAGGCGTGGATCGCCAAGTACCGCGGGTTCTGGGAGGCCGAGCTCGATTCCCTCGAAGCGTTCTTGGACTCGCCGACCAAGCCGTCGGAGCGGCCGAAACGGCCGAGGACCCCCCCGTGAGGGCCGGTCCACACTCGCCGCGGGCGGTCTCGACCTCCGCGTCGGTCCCTGCGGGGCCCGCGACCTTGCGATTTCAGCGGTTCCTCCGCCATCCGCCCGAGAGGGTCTGGGAGGCGATCACGAATCCGGAGTCCGTACGGCAATGGTTCCAGACGAGGCTGAAACTGGGGGAGCGGCCGGGGGGCAGAATCCGGCTCGAGACCGGACCCGAGCGCGTACGGGCGACCGGACGCATCTTGGCGTGGGACCCTCCTCGGCTCTTCGAATACGAGTGGAACACCTCCGAGAGAAGTCGCCGGTTTCGCGGAGAGCGCTCGGTGATTCGTTGGGAGTTGGCCCCGCACGACGGCGGTACCCTGGTCGTGCTGACGCACCGCGACCTGACGAAACGGACCGCGCGGGTCTTCGCCCACGGCATTCCGGGCTTCCTGGACCGATTGGAGGCCCTCTTGGAGGGCCGGCCCCTTCCGTCCCCGGCAAGGCCTCCCGTGGCGCCGCTCCGACCCTCCGAGGACCGGGGGACGAGCCGGCGAGCGACCCCTCGAGCGAGGCGTACTTCCTTCGG
>JASHVP010000083.1 GCA_030044475.1 Thermoplasmata archaeon
GTGAACGGCGTCGGATACGACGATTGGGCGCTGCAACTGATCGCGGCCGGCGGCAATCCGAACCAGATCGTGCTCAACGTGGGGGACCTCAACGGCGTGAGCGTCACCGGGGGGATCGTGACCGGGAACCCGCACATGTGGTACAACCCCGTCTACGTGAACCGGACGGTGGCCGCGATGTACTCCGACCTGGTCGCGATCGAGCCGTCGGCCACCTCGTACTTCTCGGCGAACTACGCGGCGCTCAACGTCTCCCTCGGGGAGCTCTACGAGCGGGCGAACATCATCCGAGGCCAGTTCGCCGGGACGCCGGTCGCCTCGACGGAGAGCATCTTCGTCTACCTCGCGAACTACACCGACCTCGACTTGGTGTCCCCGCCGGCGTTCATGGAGGCGATCGCCGAGGGGAACGATCCGCCCGCCCAGAGCGTCGCCCTATTCCAGTGCCAGCTCGAGAGCGGAAAGATCGCCGTCCTCGTCTACAATCAGCAGACGGTAACGCCGATCACCACGACGATGAAGTCGGTCGCCGCGGCGAACAACGTCACGATTCTCGGAGTGACGGAGACGATCCAGCCCCCGGGCGTCACGTTTCAGACCTGGATGGAGTCGGAGTATCTCCAGCTGCAGAACGACCTCAACGCGAAGGCACTGGGGCAGTAGCCGATCGTGACCGAAGCATTTCCCCACGCGACGGGAGTCCGGAGCGATCGTGCGCCCGCGATCTCCGCGGACCACGTGCGGGTGGGGTACCGCTCCGACCCGGTGTGGACCGATGCCACGTTCTCCGTCCGACCCGGTGAGTTCGTCGCGGTCATCGGGCCGAACGGGGCGGGGAAGACGACCATGTTCCGCCTCCTGCTCGGCATCCAACGGCCCTGGTCGGGGAGTCTCCGGGTCTTCGGGGCCGCGCCGCGTCGGGGGAACCCTCGGATCGGCTACGTACCCCAGCGGCATACGATCGACGCCGACAGTCACGTCGCGGCGGAAGCGCTGGTCCGGCTCGGGGCGTCCGGGGCGCGATGGGGCGTCGGTCTCTCGCCCGCGAGGGATCGAGCGGCAGCCGCGAGGGCGCTCGAAGCGGTCGGGGCGACCCCCCTCGCGGGAAAGCCGCTGAGCACCCTCTCGGGGGGAGAGCTGCAGCGGATCTTCTTGGCGGAGGCGCTCGTCGGGGATCCGGAGATGCTGCTGTTGGATGAGCCGCTCTCGAATCTCGACATCCGCCGCGCCCGGGAACTGGTCGAGGTGGTCCACGAACTCGTCCTCGCGCGTGGGGTCACGACGCTGTTGGTGGCGCACGACATCAACCCGCTCATCGAGTGCCTCGACAAGGTGATCTACATCGCCAACGGACGGGTCGCGAGCGGTCCGCCGTCCGAGGTGCTCACGTCGCCCGCCCTGAGCGCGCTCTACGGGGCGCCGGTCGAGGTCCTCCACGACTCGCGGGGCAATCTCGTGATCGTCGGCGGGGAGGATCCCCACGGAGGCGAGAACGGGTGACGAGCGACCAGATCCCGTTCCAATGGAACTTGGTGACGGACCTGCGCACGATGTGGGAATTCCCCTTCATGCGCAACGCGTTCGAGGCGGGCACGATGATCGCGATCGTGGCGGGGATCATCGGGTACTTCGTCGTACTCCGCCGATCGTCCTTCGCCGCGCACGCGCTCGGTCACGCGGGATTCTCGGGCGCGGCCGCGGCCGTGCTTTACGCGGTGAACCCGGTGTACGGCCTCCTCCTGTTCACGACCGGCGGGGGTGCGCTGATGGGCCTCCTGGGCCGTCGGGCCGCGACCCGGGACGTCGAGATCGGGACCGTGCTGGCGTTCATGCTCGGCCTCGGTCTGCTGTTCCTGAGCTTCTACAACGGATACGCCTCCGAGGCCTACTCGATCCTGTTCGGCGAGATCCTCGGTATCAGTGTGAGCGGCGTGGTCTTCACGATCGAGGCGGGCGCCGTCGTGCTGGTCGCCCTGGCGCTCGTCTACCGGCCGCTGCTGTTCGCGTCGTTGGACGAGGACGTCGCTGAGGCGAAAGGGCTTCCGATCCTCGCGCTCGGTCTGATCTTCATGCTGCTGCTCGGCGTGGCCATTACGATCGCGGTCCAGATCGTCGGAGTGCTCCTGATCTTCGCCCTAATGGTGACGCCGGCCGCGGTCGCCGTCCGGTTGACCCGACGGCCCTGGACGGGAATGCTCGTCTCGGTCGCGATCGCGTTGTTCGCGACGTGGGTCGGACTCTTCGTCCAGTTCTACGCCCAGTACCCCGCGAGCTTCTTCATCGTCAGCATCGCGTTCGCGATCTACGTGGCGGTCCGCGGGGGTCAGTCGCTCCTCCGCTCGTTCGCCCCGCGAGCGAATTCGACCCCCCCGGCCGACCCCTCCGCCGCGACCAACTCCGGGTAACGAGGTTCACGGGGCGGGCGGTGGCGTCGGAGCCCCCGGGGTGGACGGAGGAGGCTTCCGCAGACGCGTGTAGACCGCCACCGCGACGGCGGCCAGAAGCAGCACTCCGAGCAGGGAGATGAGCTGCCAGGCCAAGGGACTCAAGTACGTCGGCGACGGGCCGGAGGACGACCCACAGGCGCAGACGGGAATGTAGAACGTAAGATTCACCGTGGTCGGAGCTCCGGTAACGTTGATGACGCCGGCGCCCGGAACGACGGAATAGCCGCTCGGGGTGGTGATGACGCCCCACGTCCAGCTCCCGTTCGAGAGTTCTGCGTCGAACGTCCCCGAGCCGGAGTAGGAGCGACCTCCGACGCTTAAGGCCCACGAACCCCCGGCGGGCAACCCGAAGGGAACGAACGAAACGAGGTAGGTCGATGGAACGACGGGCGAGAACGCCACCAGCGCGGTCCGATTCTGGGTGAGGTTCACCGTTTGCGTCGGAGGAGTCGCGACCCAAGAACTCGGCCCCGTCACGTTTACGATGACCGTCCCCTCTGGCAGTGAGAAGGCGATCGACGGCGCCGCGGATGTGACGTTCGCTTCGCCGGTGGCGTCAGCGTACGAGACCGAGGCGGTCCAGGGAAGGCCGGCCGGCAACCCGGACTCCGAAACGAACAGCGTAAGATTGTTCGACACGTAGAGCGGGAGGTAGTCGATGAGCACGGACAGATTCCCGACAAGGCTCACCTCGACGGGGTCCGGCGTGCGGTAGCCGGCGACGGGGTCCGGAAGGAGCGTGTAATTGCCCAACGGAAGTTCGAGCGAAAGGCTCGGACCGACGGACGATGCGTTCGCGGTCGGCTCCGCCCCGCCGGACGCGACTTCCACTGTCCAGTTGAGATTCGGAGTGAGGCCGGATTCTGTGACGTTCAATTGAGCCGAACGCCGCTCGACCCAATTGTACCAGAGCTGGTCGCCGCTTCCCCCCACCATAGGATTGGTATTGATGGACGAGGGGACGATCCAGTCCGCGCAGTCGACAGAATTCAACTCCTGCGGGTTGTAGACGTACAGTGCCAACTCGTCGGCGATGGCCTCGACGAGTGCGAACTCGAGGTTCCGCTGACGATTGTCGAGATTGCGATTCGCGACGTCCATCCAATATAACAAGGTCTGGTACGCGTTCGATTGGCACGCATTCGGGAGCTCGCCCAGATCGGCATAGTACGTCAGGTTGTCGAAGGAAGCGTAGTTGTCAGGGCAAAGGGTTGTGTTCGTCGAGTTCTGTGGCGGGGCTTCCAGATCGTGAAGTGAGTTGCCGTACGTGTACGCCGAGTACGGGGAGTAGAACGGAATATCGTAGTCGGACGGGTCGGCATAATCTGGTGCCCAACCGCCGAGGGTCATGGTCTGCCAACCGGGGCATCCTGGCAAGGCGAGACAACATGGATAACCACACGTTGTGATTGCAACGATTACGTACGGCTGAAGGGCGTCTGCGGTCAGATTTTGGATTTCCTGAGCGTAAAGATATTCTCCCTGCTCTCCGGAAAAGCCGGTAAGGATAATCGGCCATCTGCACGGTTGCTTTGAGGAGCAGGCCGCGTCTGTACTGTTGTACCACTCGGTGCCCGGAGTCGTCAATACGTGCCACCACCACGCGACGTTGCCCAGAATCGAGGCGTTCGGATCAGGGTTGCCGCCTGGCCAGCTGACGTTGTCCGGGTACGAGTCGCCCATCCCCCGGGGAATGGCTCCGCCGTAGGGCTCACCGGTTGGGATTCCGTCGACCGTGTATTCTTCAGAATTGATGGTCTGGTACGGGTAGGCATTCACCAAAAATTCGCGAAGGGCGATCGAGTCGAAAAACGTCCCGCTGACGTTCAAGCGTCCGGTCGCGTCAATCGCCTCGACGGAGGACGGAGAGAAGTCGAGGTCGAACTGTGTATCAAGAACAGTGAATGAAGTGATGTTCTCGACTAGTGAATAGTCGCCGCTCTCGATCGACGCCAATGCGCTGGACGCGTTATTGGGGGTAAACTCCGCGGTATCAGCGACATGCGCGGCCATCTCCGCGAGTCCCGTCGCGTCCCCGTTGTTCCAGTAGACATCGACGTTGGGGATGTAGGCACCGGGCGCCGGGAGGCAGCCGGACTGGCCCGCGCAGCCGACCGGCTGCTGGTACGCCGGGTTCGCCTCCAGGAAGTACCCCTCCGACACCGAGACCGAGGTCGCGGCGTACGGTCCCGAGCCGACCATGTACTGGCTGACCGACGCCTGCGGATACGGATAGTTCGTGGACCCGAGGTCCTCGAACGAGTCCCACGCGGTGGGGGTCAGGGTCGACAGATACGTCTGGAACGCGGCACTGGTCGAGCTGGTCGCGTTCCCGGGGAGCAGGCACGGCCCGTCCCCGTTCGGAGCGCTCGAGCCGAGGAAGCCCGGCACGCCCGCCCCGACCGCGGTGAAGACCCCGCACGGGACGATGCTGCCGCCGAGGTTGTCGGCCACCAGCTCCAGGAAGTACGGCCACGCGAGTCCCGACGGACCCACGTTGAACGTGACGCAGCCGTTCGTGGAGACGATCGTGGACGTCGGACAGTAGGCCGAGTCGTTGACCAGGATTCCCGCGTAGAAGTTCTCCGGGGTGTTGTTGTACGGCGCGTGGATGGCGCCGTCCCACGAGGCGTTCCCCGAGGGGAGGATGTCCTGGGCGTTGATCCAGCCGTTGTAGACGCCGACGCCGGGCTGGTTCGCCCACGCGATCGTTCGCGCGAAGGAGAACAGGACGTCCGACGGATAGACCGGCCAGCTCACGCCCGTGCCGGGGTCGTAGAAGTGCGCGCCCGAGTCGATCTCGAACGTGTAGTACTGGGGGGCGCCCGTGGTCAGGTTGTTGTAGACGAGGGTGCTGCCGAACTGCGCGTTGCAGGTGTTCGAGCCGGGGACGCAGGTCGCGGCCTGAGGGGTAAAGCCTGCCGGAAGCTCCGAGGTCGACGAACCGTTGAGGCCGATCAGGGTCTCGTAGACGTTCTCGATAGGTTCTGCGTCGACGGAGTAGTACGCAACGGCGGGGTCGACCGTCGGGCCCCCACCCGCATCCTCGTAGACCTCGAGTGTGCCGGGGTGGGGACTCACGAGCGATGCGGTCGATTCGTCCGCCGGAGCCGTTGGTAGCAATCGAAGGGAGGGACGACCCGGTTGCGGGCCGACGAGTCGAGGTGAGGACGCCGAAGCCGTCCCCACCTCGAACGCGGTCGCACAGAGGAGAGTCGCGACGACTACGCCACCGACCGCCCGCTGCCACCGCCGAACGTGGCCCGCCATGGGAGCTGTTGGATTCGAGACTCCGACGACATCCGAGAAGCGCCGTCTCCTCTTATACCCGATACGGCGCGTCGCATGAACCGCCATCGACGGGCCGCCGCGTCCCCGAGGCACCGCCTGAGCTTTCAAGGCAGTCCTTGCCCCGATCCGCCCACCCACCCGTTTTCTAGAGGGTCGGCCTGCGCCAGAGCCGTGGGGCCGTCTCGTCGACTCGCCGCGATCATGTTTACGGACATGGTCGGATTCACCTCGCGCACCCAAGTCGACGAGACCGGGAGTCTAGCCCTGCTTCGGGAGCAGGAGATCCTGGTCCGACCCATTCTGGCCGCGCATCTCGGCCGGGAAGTGAAGTCGACCGGTGACGGATTCCTTGTCGAGTTTCCCAGCGCCTTGGAAGCGGCCCGATGCGCGGTGGCGATTCAGGAGAGAATCGCGGAGCGAAATCGGACCGTGCCCGGACCCAAGATCGTGCTCCGGATCGGAATTCACCTCGGGGACGTCGAGCAGCAAGGCGACGATATCTTCGGGGACGCGGTCAACGTCGCGGCCCGAGTCCAACCGACCGCAGATCCGGGCGGAATCTCGGTCTCCCAACAGGTGTACGATCAGGTCCAGAACAAACTCGGTCGGGGCTTCGATCGGCTTCCGGGTCAGCAGTTGAAGGGTCTCCGCCAGCCGATCGACATCTATCGCGTTCGCCTGGCAGAACCGGATTCCTCCGAGAGTTCGGGACGTACCGCCAGCGACACGAATCGAATTGCGGTCCTCCCATTCTCGAACATCAGCCCCGACCCCTCGGACGCGTACCTGAGCGACGGGCTGACGGAGGAGGTAATCTCCGTCCTCTCCCAGCTCCACGGGCTTCGGGTCATCGCCCGGACGTCCGTCGAGCCGTACAAGACTGCTCCCAAGCCGGTCTCCCAGGTCGGGACCGAGCTCGGGGTCGCATGGGTCCTGGAAGGAAGCGTCCGGAAGGCCGGCAATCGTCTCCGGATCACCGCTCAGCTGATCGAGGTCGCGAGCCAGGAACACCGCTGGGCGCAGACGTACGACCGAGAGCTCGACGACGTCTTCGCCCTCCAGTCGGAAATGGCCAAGGAGGTCGCCGGGGTCCTGGAGATCAAGGTCCGGGCCCCCGAGACGCGACGACTGGACGGAAGGTCGGTCCCGAATTCGGAGTCGTACCTCGCCTACCTCCAGGGCCGGACCGCGTTGCACGGCGCGACCGAGGTGGAGATGCGCCAGGCGGCGACGCACTTCGAGCACGCCCTCTCGCTGGACGAGGGCAACGCCGCGGCCCACGCCGGACTCTCCGACGCCTTGCAGCTCCTCGGAGGGACCTATCATTTCGCGCCCCGATCCGAGTGGGAGGCGAGCAGTCGGCGGCACGTTCGACGCGCGCTCGAGCTCGACCCGGACCTCGCCGAGGCCCACACCTCCCATGCCCTGCTCCTCTGGAGCGATTACGACTTCGCCGCGGCGCAGAAGGAGTTCGCGCGTGCCATCGCCCTGAACCCGAGCTTCGCCTGGGCTCGGCTGTGGCACGCCGAGTGTCTCGCCGACATGTTCCGTCCCGAGGAGTCCCTGCAGGAGAACGCGCTGGCGCGCGAGCTCGACCCACTGTCCGCGCTCGTCCTCGCGTTCCGCGCGTCGTTGCTGATCGACCTCCGCCGTCTGGACGAGGCCGAGTCGGTCGTCGACCGACTCCACGAGGTCGAACACGAGGGATTCCTCTACCACGACCAGCGGGCCGGCCTCTGCCTCGCTCGGGGCGATGCCGAGGGGTTCCTCCGGGAGGTCGACGCGCTCAGCGCCGCGCTCCCGGGCCGGCCCGAGCTCACGATCGCACGCGCGCGGTATCAGGTCCTGCGAGGCGACGTCGACGGGGCCCGGGAGGCGGTCCGACCCCTGGAGAGTCTCCCCGAGCCGACCCGACCGACGCAGGGGTTGGCCTCGCTCTACTCGTCGATCGGCGACCTGGACGCGGCCTTTCGATGGATCGACGTCGCCGTTTCGGCGGGACGCTTCTCGCCGAGGGCGTGGGCGTACTCGCCCTCCGGGGCCCGCTTGCGGGCCGATCCCCGGTGGGCGGCCGTGGTGCGACGGCTCCACCTCGACTGAGCGCCCGCTCCGACTGGGGCATGTCTCGGAGATGTATCGATATCGATATAACGAAGGGAGCGTCGGTGCGTCCCGATGCCGCCCGGTCGGTTGCTCGGGATGTACGCGCTCGCGTGCATGGAGGCCGAGGGCTCGGTCTACGGGTACCGCGTCTCCGAGCGCGTGGCCGAGCGCACCGGGGGAGCGTGGCGGCCGGGGCCCGGAGCCGTCTATCCGGCGCTGCAGGCCCTGGTCGACCGCGGGCTCGCCCGATCGAAAGGACTCGGTCGACGGCGGGTCTATTCGATCACGGCCCGGGGCCGAGCGGTCCTGAAGCGGGTCCGGGCGTACCAGCGGGCGGTTCCGGCGCCTGACGTCGGGATCCTCTGGGCCGAGGTCGCTGGCGCGCGCGACCCCGGACGGTTCCTCGTGGGCCGCGTGAGCCGTGCGGTCGACGGCGTCGAGGCGTACCTCGCCCGGTCCGACCTGTCGCCCGCGCGGGCCGCCGCGCTGCGACGCGCCACGCTCCGGACGCTCGACCGATCCGCCCGGCGGATTCGGGGCCCGAAGCGGAGGGTCCGGTGAGTCCGGACTCCATCATCGTCCGATCGGTCACCAAGCGGTACGGGTCGAACGACCACGCCGTGGTTGCCCTCGACCGGGTGGACCTGTCGATCCCATCGGGGACCGTCTTCGGGCTGCTCGGACCGAACGGGGCCGGCAAGACGACCCTCATCAAGGTCCTCACCGGCATCAGCGACATCACGTCGGGCGACGCCGAGGTCGCCGGGTTCGATGTACGGCGGCAGTCCCTGCAGGTGCGGGCCCGCATCGGGTGGGTCGCGGCGGAGGTGATCCTCGACGACGACTTCACCGCGTGGGAGAACCTCTGGCTGCAGGCGAAGTTGCAGGACCTCGCCGACTGGAAGGGGCGGGCCGAGCAGCTCCTGACGTACTTCTCGCTCGCCGACCGGAAGGACGACAAGGTCAGCCACTACTCGACCGGGATGCGCAAGAAGCTCGAGATCGCGCTGGCCTTGCTCCACCAGCCGAGCGTGATCTTCATGGACGAGCCGACGATCGGGCTTGACGTCGCGACCCGTCGGATGCTCTGGGACATCGTCACGGGGGTCCACAAGGAGTTCGGCGTCACCGTCCTGCTCACGACGCACTACATCGAGGAGGCCGACGCCCTCTGCGACCGGATCGCGATCATCGACCACGGCAAGATCATCGCCACCGGAACCCCGTCGGAGCTGAAGGCCCGAGTCCGCGCCGACATCGTTCGGCTGGAGACCGGGGAGGAGCTGCGGGCGGAGCAGCTGGCGGCCATCCCGGGGGTTCAGGAGGCCCGAGCCCAGGGGGTCGAGTGGATCGTCCGGGTCGGCTCGGCGAACGACTTCCTGCCGCGACTGTTCGCGACGATCCGCACCGACCAGGTCCGGCGGATCAGCGTCGACAAGCCGAGTCTCGAGACGGTCTTCCTCGACCTCACCGGCCACGGCATCGGCGGGGACGAGCCGATGCGCGACATCCGCCGGTTCTACATGCAGATGCGGAGGGCCCGCAGTTGAGGAGCCAGTTCGTCGGCCTCTACCTGCGGGAGGTCATCCGCACGTTCCGGAACCCGTTCGTGCTCGTGATGACGATCGTCCAGCCGTTCATGTGGCTCGCCTTCTTCGGCTCGAGCTTCGCGAACTTCGGCGG
>JASHVP010000084.1 GCA_030044475.1 Thermoplasmata archaeon
GGTCGACCCAGACGTCGAGCCGGGCGAACGCGTCGCCGCAGACCGGGCAGGGCGTCGCCGGCGGGGGGAGCTCGGCCCCCAGCGCCGCGGCGAGCCGGCGGGCCCGCTCTGGGTTGGAGAGTCCCCGCCCGAGGCGCCCGAAGAGACGGCCAAGGCACTCCGCGCAGAGCCCGCGCGGGAGGGCGAGGCGCGCGGCCGCGAGCGCCGGCTCCGTCGGGTCGAATTCGGCCGGGAGCGCCACGTCGGACCGACGGACCGGGGCGAGAAAAGGAGTGCGAGGACCGCCGGCGGGCGCACCACTTTTAGTCGGGCGCTCCGTGCCCCGGGCCGCAGCGATGGCATCGATCACGGAACCCGAGCTCACGCGGGCGATCGAGCGGACGCTCGTCGCGCACGGCAAGATGCCGGCGGCCGAGGCACGGCCGACCGCGCGGATGGTGCTCGGCTACTTCGGGGCCGACGACACCGTGCTCGACAACAAGCTCTCCAGCGAGGACCGCGACCGGTTCTACCAGCTGGAGGAGGAGGGCCTCCTGACGAGCGAGGAGGAGGACGCGACGGTCTCCCGCGGGAAGACCTGGCGGATCCACTACTGGCTGCTCAAGAAGGCCCGGATCCGCGACGTCGGCCAGGCGGGGGACGCGGCCCCGCCGGACGAGGCGGAGGCGGTCTACCGGTCGATCGGCGAGGCCGCCTGGCAGCGGAAGTAGGCCCCGCTCACGACGGCGGGGGCGGCCGGCCGAGGCCCGGACGGAACTTCTGCGACGGTAGGAGCGCCGGGTAGTCGGCGGTCTGGATCACGGTCCGCACGTGCTCGATCGCGAGCACGGCGAACGCGATCACGGCGAGGAGCCCGACGAGCGACGCGAAGCTCACGGCGACGCCGGTGATCCCGAGCACCACGAGGATCGTCGCGAGCGACGCGAGGGCGTTGTAGCTCGAGTGCATCGCGACGGCGAGCAGGTAGTACGACCCGCTCCCGGGGCCGGGCACGCGGTACTGGGAGCGGGCGTAGCCGTAGCCGAACATCCCGGTCGAGCTGCCGTGGAGCAGCACCGCCGAGACGCTCCGCACGAGGATGAGCGCGATCCCGGCGGCGAGTCCGCCGGCGATCCACGCCCCGAGGCCGTAGAGGAACGTCTCGAAGAAGCCGAAGCCGAGCCCGACCGACGCGCCGAACACCGGGCCGTCGGCGATCTGCCGGAGGTCTCCCCGACGGGCGACGACCCCGCTCGCCTTCAGCGCCTCCTCGATGAACGGCGCGATCACCAGCACGAGGAAGAACGCCCCCCACGACGAGTTGCCGTTCAGGAAGACAAACTCGGGAGCGGGGTACTTCGTCGAGAAGGCGGTCCCCGCTTCGACGATCAGGAGCTCCAGGAACGCGGCGGCGAGCGTGGCGAACACCGCGCCGTAGATGAACGCGCGGAGCAGCGGTCCCCACGCCTCCGTGCGGTACCGCTCCGTCCGGCGGATCCAGCTGAGGTAGATGAGGGCCGGGATCAGCGCGACGAGGAGGAGGATTACGAAGTCGAGGGCCGCCCCGAGCGCGCTCACTTCGCCTCCGGATAGACGTAGAACCCTTCGCCGGTCTTCCGTCCGAGCTTCTTCGCCGCGACCATCGTCCGCAGCAGCGGACAGACGCGGTACCGGCTATCCCGATACCCGTCCCAGAGGACGTCGAGGATGGCGACCGCGGTGTCGACCCCGACCAGGTCGGTGAGCTCGAACGGGCCCATCGGATGGTGGAAGCCGAGCTTGTAGGCGGTGTCGATGTCGTCCCGCGTCGCGACGCCCTCGGAGAGCATCCACGCGGCCTCGTTCACGAGGACCGCCATCGCCCGCGTGGTCACGAACCCGGGCGTGTCGGCGCTGGTCACGACCGTCTTCCCGAGGCTCTCGGCGAACGTGCGGGCGGCCCGGACGACCTCGGGCCGCGTCCGGTGCCCCGGGATCAACTCGACGAGCGGCATCTGGAGGACCGGGTTGAAGAAGTGCACGCCGACCACCCGGCCCGGGTCGGCGAGCTCCTGCGCGATCGACGTGATCGGGAGGGAGGAGGTATTGGATGCGAGGAGGGCGGTCGGGCTGGCCGCGCCCTCGAGCTCGCGGAAGACCGCCCGCTTCAGAGCCAGGTTCTCGGGGGCCGCCTCGACGACGATCTGGGCCGCCTCCGCCCGGCGGAGGCCGATCGCCACATCGATGCGGGTGAGCGCGGCGTCGCGGTCGCCCGCCGCGAGCTTCTTCCGGTCGACCGCGTGGGTCATCGCCCGCTCGGCGCTGGCGAGGCCCCGTCGGGCGAGCTCCTCCGAGACGTCCTCGAGGGTGACGGGGTAGCCGGCGAGGGCGCACTGGGCCGCGATTCCGCTGCCCATGATGCCGGCGCCGACGACGAACACCCGCTTGCGGACCGACGACCGGGGGTCGGTGGCGACCGGGACCGGACCGGCGTCGGTCACGACGCCTCGGGGGGCGCGGCCGGTCGGGTGAGCGAGAGGAATTCGCAGGCGCGGCAGAGCTCCCCCGACGACGGCTCGCCGCACGCCCGGCACCGGTCCGGGGCTCCGGCCCCGTCGCCGTGCAGCAGCAGTTCGACCAGCCGCTCGTGGGTGCGCAACAGCGACTGCCGCGTCCCCGGCTGGGACTCCTCGAGCTCCCAGACGATCTCGCGGAACCGGTTCCGCAGGGCGCGGGCGGCGTGGGGGCACTCCCCATGGTCGAACGGGAGTCCGGCGAGCCGGGCGGCGAGGAACACCTCCCGTTCGGGAACCTGGGCGAGCGGCGCGACCCGCGGGATCAACCCGGGCTGTCGGACCCGGTGCGGGGCCATCCGCGCGAGGCGGTCGAGGTCGCCGCGGACAAGGTTCATCAGGACCGTCTGCGCGAGGTCGTCCAGGTTGAACCCCAGGAGGAGCGCGTCGGCGCCGGCGTCCCGGGCGGCCCGGTTCAGCAGCTGGCGGCGCCAGACCCCGCAGTACGAGCACGGAGGCCCGTCCAGCTCGGCCGCCGCGGCGTCCGTCGTGATGCCGATCCGCTCCTCCGCCCGGACGACCCGGTGCTCGACGCCGAGCCGCTGGGTGAGCTCGGAGGCGGCGGCGAGGGTCCCCGGCCGGTAGCCGTCGATCCCCTCGTCGACCGAGATCGCCACCAGGCGGACCGGAGCGTGCCGATCGAAGTACTGGTGGGCCAGGTGCAAGGTCACGGCCGAGTCCTTCCCCCCGGAGAGAGCGACGGCGATCGTCCCCCCCGACACGCGGGGGAGCTGGCGGTGGAGTTCCCGCCGGAATCGCTCGTCGACCGACGCGAGCAGATGCGCGCCGCAGACGTGCGCGCCCCGGTACGGTTGATCGACGACCGCAGGGTGCTCGCACCGATCGCAGCGCACGCCGGTCGAACCGCCCGACGATATTTAGCGGGCCGTGCGCGCCGGACCTTCCACTGCGCGCATACGATTATTAGGCAAATCCCGGCCACCGAGCGCCGATGGCATCGACCGGGGGCATCGCGCGCGTCCCGGCCGGAGGGCGCCGTTCGCCGTCGATCTCCGGCGGAGAGGCGGTCGCCCCGGCGTTCAGCGTCACGGACATGGTCGATCGGTTCCAGCGGATGCTGCAGTCGCAGGAGCGCAGCCCGTGCACCGTGAAGCAGTACGGCCACATCGCCCGCACCTTCCTGTCGTACTCGCAGAAGCCGCTCGACGAGGTCACCCTCCGGGACCTGGAGGCGTTCCGGGAGTACTTGGTGCTCCAGCGGCACTACTCGAAGAACTCGCTCTACACGACGGTCCGGGGCCTCGCCTGCCTGTTCCGCAGCTTCGGGCTGTCGACCGCCGACCAGCTGCAGCCCCCGCGTCGCCCCGAACGGCTGCCCCGGTACCTCACCGAGGAGGAGATGCACCACCTGTTCGACGCGGTCAAGGAGTCGCCGCGCGACAGCGCGATCGTCCACGTCCTCGCCTTCTGCGGCCTTCGCGTCGGCGAGCTCTGTCACCTGCTGCTCGAGGACCTCGAGTTCGAGCGGAACGTCCTCCACGTGCGGAGCGGCAAGGGCGACAAGGACCGGGAAGTGGTCATGGAGGACCGGACCCGGGCCGCGATCGACCGGTACCTCACCGAGCGCACGCTGACCGGCACGGCGAATCCCCGCCTGTTCCCCGTCGGACCCGTGACCGTCGAGCGGATCGTCCGTCGGGCCGCCCAGGCCGCGTCAATCCCCCGTCGGGTCACTCCCCACATGCTCCGCCACACCCTCGCCACGGCCCTCCTCTCGCGCGGCTGCGACATTCGGTACATCCAGAAGCTCCTGGGGCACGCCTCCGTCGCGACGACCCAGATCTACACCCACGTCGACACGCAGTCGCTGCGGGAAGCGTACCAGCGCGCGAAGCCGCAGTATTAACCCCGAACCCCCTCGCCCCGTCGTGGCGGCCGAGCGCGCCGAGGCGGTCGTCCTGGGCGCGGGGATCGCCGGGTGCGCGCTCGCCTTCCACCTCGCGGCCCGGTCGGTCGGCCCGATCGTCGTCTTCGACCCGCAGACCCCCGGTGCCGGGGCCACGGGACGGGCGGCCGGGATCGTCACCGAGCAATTGTGGGACCGGTGGGACGTCGAGGTGACGCGGGCCTCCAAGGCGGAGTACGCGGCGCTCGCCGCGCGCTGGGACCCGACGGCGTACGCCGTGAACGGGTTCGTCCGCTGGACCCGCCGGCCCGAGGTCGCCGAGGCGCTCGCCCGCTCGGTCGAGCGGCTCGAAGGATGGGGAGTGCGATCGCGGAGGCTGACGACGGACGAGCTGGCGGCGCACTTCCCCGCGGGGCGGTTCGACGGCGTCATCGCTGCGTCGGGCTGCGTCGACGACGCGGTCGTCACTCCCAGCACGATGGCTCAGATCTACGCGGAGGGAGCGCGCGCCCACGGCGTCGACTTCTGGCTCGGCCAACCGCTCTCTGCGTTCCGGAAGGTCGGCGATGCCTGGCAGCTCACGAGCGGGGGCCGGACCGTCCACGCCTCCCGCGCCGTCGTGGCGGCCGGGGCCTGGTCGAAGCGGCTCCTCGCCGACCTGGGGCACCCGCTCCCGCTGGCGCCGTACCGGACCCAAGCCGCCATCCTGCGACCGTCGCCGGGGGTCCCCCCGGACCTGCCGTCCGCCCACGACCTGGACTCGGACGTGTACGTGCGCCCGGAGCAGAACGGCCGCGTCCTCGCCGGGGACGGGACCGAGCACGTCGAGGTCGACCCCGAGACGTTTCGCACCGGCGGGGACGACGCGTTCGTCGCCCACGTCGCCGAGACGTTCGCGGATCGGTTCCCCGCCTGGGCCGAGGCGGAGCTCGTCCGGGCGTGGGCCGGGGTCTGTGCCTCGACGCCCGACCGCCGCCCGCTCATCGGACCCGTCCCCCGTGCGGACGGGCTCTACGTCCTCGCCGGGTTCAACGGGTTCGGCGTGATGCGGGCCGGGGGCGCCGCCAGTCGGCTCGCCGCCGTGCTCGGCTCGGCCGACGCCGATCGGGAACTCGGTCGGCTCGCCCCCGTCGACCCCCGCCGGTTCGCCGGGTGGACGGGGACGTTCTCGCCACGCCCCGGATTCACGCTCGAGGGCGGGGACGACCCCCGATTCTGACGCGGCCGCACCGCCCCGGTCCGAACGGGGCGTCCGGTCCGACCCGCTCACTCCAGAGCCCGCAGGGCCGCGAGCTTGTCGAGGAACTCGACGCCCTCGCCCGTCGTCATCGGGCGCCCGTCGTCGCGGGTGAGCGGAAGCCCGGCCGTGCGGCACGCCTCCTCGGGAGTCTTCCCCCCGAGGAGCTCCCGGACCGCGACCCGCTCCCGCCGGCCCAACCGCACGCTCGCGAGCTCGAACTCTTCGAACGCCTCCGTCGCGATCGGGGCGATGAGGCGGGAGATCCGGGCCATCTCGGCAGCGTAGAGCCGGATCTCGTCCTGCGCATGCGGGTCAAGGCGGAGCGACAAGAAGTGGAACAGGTTCCAGAGGTTCGCCTTCCAGTACCACTGGGTGTAGTAGGAGAGCGGGAGCACGACGCGCGCCACCTCCCGGGCGACCCCGTCCTCGAGCGCGCGCGAGTACGCCGCGTACGCCTCGCGGGAGATCCGGTCCAGGTCGGAGCGGAACCGGCCCACGACTTCCGGCGGCAGGGCCTCGCCCCGCCCCTGGCGGTTGCGGGTCGACTGCCGGCGCACGGCGTCGGCCGGCATCGGCTCGAACTCGTCGACGACGACGCTGTACCGCGCGCTCACCTCGTTGACGGAGCTCGTCCGGTGCCGGATGAACTGGCGCGCGACGAAGATCGGGAGCCGGACGAGGAACT
>JASHVP010000085.1 GCA_030044475.1 Thermoplasmata archaeon
CGGGCCCGCGAGCGGCGGTCGGCACCGGTCGCTCGGCCACGGCGAGCCGGGGACGGCCCCGGGTCAGCTCCACGGGGGCTGCGGGCCGTGGGGGGTCCCGGCCACGATCACGAACGGGCGCCAGACGATCGCCAGGCTTCCCCCGACCGCGGTCAGGAAAAACCCGACCACGAACCCTCCGAGGGCGAACGGGAGGCTCAGGAACGCGAGAACGATCGCGGCGATTCCGAGCGCCGATTTGGCCGGGGGGATCGCCACGATCAGGGCGCCGATCAGGATCGTCACGAGACCGTCCACGGCCCCGATGTAGAACAGCCGTCCCGCGGAGATGTGAAAGTGGGCCAGGACGAAGCCCGCCACCGCGAGCACCAGGCCCCCGAGCAGGATGAAGCCGCCTCCGAGCATCGTGAGCAGCCCGGCCGCGACGGGGCGTCGGCTGACGATCGCGACCATCTCCCCGCGCGGCAGCCGCGGCGCCTACTAAGCTCGGGTGGCCGCCCCGTTGACGGTCGTGTCGATCGGGATGCCCGTCCGGATCGCTCCCGAGACGGTGCAGTACTCCTCGAAGACGGAGATGCACCGGTCCAGGAGCGAACGCTCGGCTTCGTCCGCCGGTTCGGCCCGGATCGCCACGTGGATCCGCTGGACCCGTTGGCGGCCGGCGGCGTTCCGACCGACGTCCGTGGAGACGGTCGTTTCCATCGAGCGCAGCCGGATGCGGGCCCGGCGGAGGCAATCGTAGAGCGTGGAGCTCATGCAGTGCCCGACGGCGACCGCGAGGATGTCGCGCGGTCCGGGACCCGCGCCCCCGCCGGTCGGCGGTGGCTCGTCGACCGTCCACGGGCCGTAGGTCCGGCCCTCGAAGCGGACCGTGAACCGGAACTCGGCGTCCTGGCGCAGGACCACGGCGTTCGTCGCGGCGGCCATCCGGACCTCCGCGGGGGGAGCCCGACCGGGGATTTGGCGCCGTCGCGCGGTCCCCCGAGAGCGTAAGGGTCTTCGCGCCCTCAGGCGGCGATGCCGCCCAGCGACCGGGCCGACGACGGGCCGATCCTCTGGCGCGACGGCCGGGCGATCCTCCCCCACTCCTATCGGGACAGCGCGTGGGGCCGTCCCGATGGTCCCGCGGCGCCCTCGAACGCCACCTTCCTGCTGGGCGGGATGGCGATCGGTCTGGCGGCGTTGGTGGGCGCCGGGGGCGCTCCGGTCGCCGCCGCGATGGGGGTGGCGTGGTTCGTGGGGGCGGGCGTGGCCGCCGGCTTCGAACGCCGCGCCCTGACGGTGGCCCTCGCGCTGGCCGCGCTCGGATGGACGACCGCCGGGATCTCCGTGTACCTGGTCGGGCGGACCGCCGTCGACCCCGCGGTCGCGGGTGCCGCGCTCGTCGGGCTCGGGGCGATCGGAGTGGGGGTCGGGCTCCGCTTCCGGGGGCGCACCCGGACTCGCCCCGTGACCCCCCGGTAGTCCCCTGTGGCTATACGCCACTACGACGTCCGCCGGAGGCCGATGCCGTCCGACGCCCGGGAGTTCGACTGGCCGGAGCTCCTGCGGTCGATGGGGCGGTTCGGTCTCAGCGCCCGAGAAGCGAGCCTTTACCTGACCGCGCTGCGGCGAGGGCGGGCGACCGCGCGCGAGCTGACCCAAGAGTCCGGGCTGGACCGGGTGCTGGCGTATCGGACGCTGGACGCGATGCGAGGGCGTGGCCTCCTCCAGGTGACGGTCGAGCGGCCCCGACGGTACCTCGCCGTGCCGCCTCGCGTGGTGTTCGAGCGGGACCTGCTCGAGCGGCGACGGGCGCTCGACGAGGACCAGGAACTCGCCCGGGAGCTGGGCCGACGGTTGCCGACCCTGCGAGAGGCCGCCCCGGCCGCCGCCCCGCGCTTCGAGGTCGTGAGCGGCGCGGAGTCGATCTACCCGTTCGTGCGGGAGATGATCCGGCGGGCGACCCGAGAGGTGCGGGCGATGATCCCCGCCCGGGCCTTGCGCGGATCGGTCCGAGGTCGGACGTACGAGGACCTTCCCCGGTTCCTGCGCGACGGCGGTTCGTTTCGGTTGATCGTCGCGCCCGACCCGTTCGCGCAGCGGCTGGTGGCCCGGCTCCGCCGCGTCGGCCGGGGATTCGAACGGGCGGAGGTCCGATACGAACCCGCGCCCCCGGTGCGCCTCACCATCGTCGACGAACGCGAGGCGCTCGTCTTCCTCGTTCCGGAGCCCGATGCGAGCGGGGTCCCCGAGGTCGCGGTCTGGAGCGACACTCCCGAGTTCGTCGGAGCCCAACGGGCCTTGTTCGAAGTCAACTGGTCCGCCGCCACGCCGGACGGGCGACTCGGCCGCCGGCCGCGGGTCCCGCGGGGAGCCCGAGGCCGGGATCGGGTGGGGCGGGCGGGCGAACCTACGGGTGCTTCGCCATCCCGAGGACTTCCGCCTCGGTGACCTTCTTGTGGTGGGCGTGATCGACGTGCCACTGGGTGACCGCGACCAGCTCGTTCTTGTCCTTCGTCACGACCTGAAACCCGTCCTCGCAGGCGACCTTCATCAGTCCGCAGCCCATCGTCTTCTCCCCGCCGAAGCGGCCCGGGTCCGGACGCTCCCACGCACGTTAACGGTTGTCGTCTCCGATTGCTACAACCGACTACTCCGACCGTCGCCCCACGCCTTCGTCCGGGTCCCTGGGCGGCCCGAGATCCGCGGAAGAGCTTACACGGACGACTCCCTCCCGGCCTCGAGGGTTCCCTATGGTCCAGAAGGTGACGGAAGTCGTCGGGGTCTCGAAGGACGGATTTGCCAAAGCGGCCGAGAACGCGGTGGCGACCGCGGCGAAGTCGGTGCGGAACCTCCGCTGGTTCCGCGTGACCGAGCTCGAGGGACGGATCCACGACCAGCGCGTGACCGAGTACCACGCCACGGTCAAGATCTACTTCGACCTCGAAGAGTGAGCCCGGACCGCCCCCTCCGGCCCGGCGCGGAACGGCGGTCGGGGCGGCCGCCCCGACGGACATAAGTAGGGGGGCCCGCTCGGCGGCGGGCCCATGGCGACGCGATTCTGCACGCAGTGCGGCGGGCCGAACCCCGCCAACGCCACGTTCTGCCAGTACTGCGGCAAACCGCTGGCGGGAGCGCCGGCCGGTGGGGCGCCTCCCGTGGGCGGTGCCCCTCCTCCCGCCGGCCCGCTCCCGGCGGGGGGTTGGGCGGGTGCGCCGGGGGGCTACGGCGCTCCCCCTCCGCCGCCCCCTCGGCGACGGCACACGATCCTCCGGATCTTTGCGATCCTCATCGTGATCGTCCTGATCGCCTCGATCCTGGTCTACCTGTTCGTTCCGGTCTCGACGCCGAACGTCGACATCACGGAGTTCGTGTTCGTCTCCCCGGACAACGTCTGCGGCTTGAACGGGGTCGGCTTCTACGGATTCAACACGACGCCGGGGCAAGCGGTCAACCTGACGGTCGACCTCACGGGCGCGCCGATCGGGAACGGGAACGCGACCTTGGGTTGCACGCTGGGCACGTTGACGACGACCACCTCCGGCTTCAGCGTCTCCGACGCGAACGTCCCGCTCGTGATCCCGGCCAACGCGACCGAGATCCTGGCGTTCACGCTCGGGGTGCCTTCCTCGTCGTACACGGGGAACGTCACTCTGGTCGCCACCTGACCACCCGCCCTCGGGGCGGAGGCACGGCCCGCGGCCGTTACCACCGTCGATAGCTCTTGGCCGTCGGGCGCGGGGAGTGGCCGTGGCGCGACGGACCCGCCCCTCCGGACCGGGGCGGGCCCCGCCGCCCGGACGGTCGCCCGGGACGGCCCCCCCCGCGGCGACCGCCCCCCCGGTCCGACGGGGGCCCGCGAGGCGGAGCGGGCGCCCCGTACGCGAAGTCCGGGATCCGCGCCTTCGGGATCTCGAACCCGAGGAGCTTCTGGATCTGGTCGAAGTCGTCCTGTTCCTCGGGGCTCACGAGCGTGAACGCGTCCCCGCGCCGCTGCGCCCGGGCGGTCCGGCCGACGCGGTGGATGTACACCTCCGGCTCGTGCGGCACGTCGAAGTTGACCACATGGGAGACGCCTTCCACGTCGATCCCTCGGGCCGCGATGTCGGTGGCGACCAGCACCCGATGCTCGCCCACCCGGAAGCCCTCCAACGCGCGGATCCGCTGGCTCTGGCTCCGGTTGCCGTGGATCACCGTCACGGGGATCCCCCAGTCCCGGAGCTGTCGGGCGAGCCGGTCGGCGCGGTGTTTCGTCCGCGCGAACACTAGCACGCTCGTCATCGTCTCGTCGCGCAGGAGCTCGCGGAGCAGCGGAGCCTTGAGATGCGCCGGCACCGGCAGGGCCAGGTGGCTGACCCCCACGGCGGCGACCGTCGCGGGGCCGACCTGCACCATGCGGGGGTCGCGGAGGAACTCCCGGGCGAGCTGCACGACCTCGGGTGGCATCGTGGCCGAGAACAGCATCGTCTGCCGCTCCCGTGGGACGGCCCGCAGGATCCGGCGCACGTCCGGCAGGAATCCCATGTCGAGCATCCGGTCGGCCTCGTCGAGCACGAGGATCCGGAGCGCCCCGAAGTCGACGTACCCGCGATTCATGTGGTCGAGGAGCCGTCCGGGGGTCGCCACGATGATCTCGGCGCCGCCCCGCAGGGCGCGCTCCTGCGGCTCCATTCCGACGCCTCCGTACACCGCCGCCCCCCGCCGCGGGGTGTAGTGCCCGAGCTTCTTCAGGAACGTCTCGGCCTGGAGGGCCAGTTCCCGGGTGGGGGTGAGG
>JASHVP010000086.1 GCA_030044475.1 Thermoplasmata archaeon
ACTTGATGGCGCGGACCGCCCGCCTATCCCGCCGACCGGGCCGTGGCGAGCCGCTGGGCGTACTTCTTGTAGACCTCGGTCGCCCGCGCGACCGCCTCGACCTTGACGTACTCGTTCGCCTGGTGGGACAATTCCTCCTCCCCGGCCCCGAAGATCACCACCCGCGAGTTCACCTGCGTGTAGTGGACCGCCTCCGAGGCGTGGACGAGGACCGTCGTCTCCGCTTGGGCGACGTCGCGCAACAGGCGGACGTGCTCCGCGTTCGGGTCGATCTGGACCGCCGGCATCGTGAGGATGCGGCGGAGCGTGAACGGGGTCTTGATCCGCCGCAGGTGCTCCTCGATCTCGTGGTACAGTTGGTCCGGCGTGTACGGGGGTGGGAACCGGATGTCGACCTCCGCGGTGCATTTGTTCGGCACGACGTTGAGCCGGGTGCCGCCGTTGAACGTCCCGATGTTCAACGTCACGGTGCCGAGCTCCGGATGCGCGATGCGGCCCTTGAACGACTCGAGGCCCCGGAGGATCCGCATCATCTTCCCGCTGGCGTTCTCGCCGAGGTGGGGCATCGCCCCGTGCGCGGCCTTCCCCCGCGTCTCGATCGCGAGGTCGAGGACCCCCTTCTCGGCGTGGGCGACCCGCAGGCCGGTCGGCTCACCGACCACCACCGCCTTCGCCCGACGGAGGGGGAGCGTCTTCGCGAGGGCCATCGCTCCCTGCATCGAGGTCTCCTCGTCGGTCGTGAACGCGAGCACGACCGGGATCTTCCGGGCGACCAGGTCCTGCGCCGCCTCGAGCATCGCGATGACGGTCCCCTTCATGTCGGCGGCCCCGCGGCCGTACATGCGCCCCGACGCGAGCTGGCTCTGGGAGAAGCTCCAGTAGTCCCCGACCGGCGGCGTGTCGAGGTGCCCGGAGAGCACGACCCCGCCCTGGCCGAACTCGGCGAGGAGGGCGGGTGCCGACGGATCCCCGAACAGCGTGTTGCGCATGTGGATCTGGTCGGTGAACGACTGGACGTAATCGAGGACTTCCTGCTTGTCGGAGAAGGGGTCGCTCGGGATCTTGATCAGCTCCGCGAGCATATCGACCATCTGGCGCTTCACCGGGGACCAACCACCTCGTTGCTCGGCGCCCAGCTGGCGAGACCGAACTTTCCCCTCCAAGGGCCGGGCGGGTATAATCATTCGCGCCGGGCGCAGCGCCGGCGCGCGAGGTGGCGGGTCCGCGCGAGCGCGCGGGCGAACCCGTCCGGAGAACCGACGGAGCGCCACTCCTCCGGCCGCTCCAGGACGAGGGCCGCGACGCGGCCGCCCGCGGCGAGCAGTTCTCGGATCCCATCCGTCAGTTCCAACTCCCGGGGTCGAAGGCGTCGCCGGTACCGTTCGAGGGCCGGGTAGAGCGACGGAGCGAACGCGTAGACGGCGGTCGCGGCCCAGTGGGTCTTCGGGCGGTCCGGTTTCTCGACCATCCCGGTGACCGTCAGTCGACGGCGCCCGCCGACCCGAGGTGCGGCGGCGCCCTCCACGACCCCGTATCGTCGGGGGTCCGCCACGCGGCGCACGAGCAGCACGGCGTCGAGGGCGTCCCGCTCGAGAAGTCGGGCCATCGCCCGGGGGAGCGTGCCGGGATGGGGCTCCAGGAGCACCGCATCCCCGGCGTGCACCAGGAACGTCCGGCTCCCGGTGAAGGGACGCGCCCGGAGGACCGCGTCGCCGAAGCCGTCCGGACGGGGTTGGACCGCGAACGAGATCCGCAGCTCGCGGAGCGTCGCGTAGAACCGCTCGGTCTCCGCCAGCCGCTCGGCGTGGTGGCGGTGCCGGGCGAGGAATCCGGGATCGATGGAGAAGTAGTGCCGGACGAACGCGAGGTCCTTCGGCTGGACCACCACCGTGAGCCGACGCGCCCCGGACCGGGCGAGGGACTCGACCACGAAGTGGGCGACGGGCTTCAGCACCGGCTCCCCCCGGTCTCCTCGGTCGTACAGCGGAAGGAACTCCTTCCGAAGTCCCCGGGTCCACGGGAGCATCCGGGTCCCCTCGCCCGCGAGGGTGAGGACGGCGTCCATCGGGGGTCAGACCGTGGGGTCGACGGACGACGGCGGCGACGCCGCGGTCGGGGGGGGCGCGCTCGGCCCCGGGAACGACGGGAGCCGGGCGGCGATCGCCGGTTTGCTGTCGGCGACCCGCCAGTTGACCGTCGGGAGGACCACATGGCGGCGGGCCTCGAGCCGGCGCCGGAATCGGATCACGTCCCGGAAGATCTGTCGGATGCCGTCGTCGAGCGTCCGCTGGGCCCGGTAGCCGAGCGCCGGCAGGTGCTCGTGGATCGGCTGGTAGTAGTGCTGCTCCGCCTCGACCCGCGGGTCCGGGGGGTGGTCGATCGTCGGATGGAGGCGGTACTCGGCCGCGATCCGGACGGTCGCCTCGGCGAGCTGGTTGACCGAGTAGGCGGCGTCGAACTGGTTGAACACCCGGTACTGCCCGGGCTCGGCGGGATGCTCCACCGCGAGCCGGAGCGACTGCATCGAGTCCTCGAGCGCGATGAACCCCCGGGTCTGCCCTCCCTGACCGTAGACCGTGAGCGGGAGGCCGAGCACCGCCTGCACGATGAACCGGTTCAGCGCGGTCCCCCAGGTCTCGTCGAAATCGAATCGGGTGAGGAGCTTGTCGTGGGTGATCTCGGGCGTGCGGGTCCCGTAGATCACGCCTTGCATCACATCGGTCGTCCGCAGCTTCCAGATCCGGGTCGCGAACATCACGTCGCCGGAGTCGAACACCTTGCTCCAGTGGTACCACGACCCCGCCTGGCGCGGGAACGGCAGGGTGTCCCGGCGACCGCGGTACTCGACCTCGAAGAACCCTTCGGGGATGTCGACCCCCGGAGTGCCGTACTCTCCCATCGTCCCCATCTTCACGAGGTGGGCGTCCGGAACGACCTCGCGCATCGCGTAGAGGAGATGGAGCGTGCCGGTCAGGTTGTCGACCTGGGTCGCGACCGCGTGATGGACGTCGATCATCGAGTACGGGGCACTCCGCTGTTCGGCGAGGTGCACGATCGCGTCCGGTCGCTCGGTGGCGAGCACCCCGCGCACGAACTCGTAGTCCGCGAGGTCCCCCTTGTGGAACCCGAGCTCCTTCCGGAGCAGGTCGTGGACCGCCTGCTGTCGCTTCGGGAACGGGAGGATGGGGGTCCCCGACCAGCTCCCGACCTCCTTGACCCGGCGGCGCGTCACGAAGTTGTCGACACCGACGACGTCGTGCCCGCGCCCGAGCAGGTGCAGGGCGAGCGGCCATCCGGAGTAGCCATCGATGCCCGTGATCAGGACCTTCATCGGGGCGCCGCGAATCCATGCCGGGGTCCGCCCATAAACGTTGCCGCGGGCGTGGTTCCTCGCCGGCCCCGGACCAAACGGCCATAAGTGCGAGGACGGTAGAGAGAGCGAACGGCGCCCATGGTCGAGGTCTCCGACGTCCGGATCGTCGACACGCGCGACGAGTCGCTCAAGGGGGCGATGATGGTCGTCGGATTCCCGACGCACGGGCTCGTGGGTTCGGTGGCGGCGTCCTACCTCGTCCACTCCCTCGACATGACGCTGGTCGCGTACATGATCAGCGAGGAGTTCCCGCCGACCGTGATCATGGAGGAAGGGGTGGTCAGCGCCCCGGTCCGGTTCTACGCGAGCAAGCTCGTCTGCGGGGTCGACCGCTCGTGCGACCAGCTGGTCGTCGTCATCGCCGATATCCAGCCCCCGGTCGGGATGTTGAACCGGCTCGGGCAGGTGCTGCTCGATTGGGCGGAAGCGCGCGGCATCCAGCTCGTGGTCGCGATCGAGGGGCAGCCGATCGAGAGCGAGGTCCGGGGCGACGCCCGGGTCGTGGCGATGGCGAACCGGGCCGCGGCGCCGCTGCTCGAGAAGTACACGTTCCAGGCGGCCAATGGGGTCGTGACGGGCCTGGCGGGCGGGATCCTCCTCGGGGCGATCGGCCGGACCACGCCCGTGCTCTGCCTCGTCGCCCAGGCCCACAAGGACTACCCCGACGCCCGGGCCGCGGCGAAGGTGATCGAGACCGTCAACCCCCTCGTTCCCCTGCTCGTGCTCGACACGAAGCCGCTGCGCGAGAAGGCCCGCCAGATCGAGGCGGAGGTGCGCAAGACCTTGCAGCAGACCCGGGAGTCGATGTCCGCGATCCGGACGGCGGAAGCCGAAGGGCCAGGTGAGATGTATCGCTGACACCGCGCTCGGGCCGACCCCGGGTCCGAAGCTCCCGGCCGCGCCGCCGGTGTCGCTGCGCGGCTACCGTCCGTCCGACATGCCGTTCGTGGCCGCGATCGTCGCCGAGGCGCTCCACGAACACTACGAGCCGTCCCTCTACAGTTCCCTCTCCGCCGAGTGGCCGGACGGGTTCCTCCTCGCGGCGGATGCCCGGGACGTCCCGGTCGGGTTCCTTCTCGGGGTCAACCAGGTCGAGCGGGAGGCGCGCGTGCTCATGTTCGCCGTCGACCGGAACCTGCGCACGCATGGCGTCGGAGCCCTGCTCATGGATGCCTTCCTCGACCGGTGCCGGCAACGAGGGTACCGCCGGGCGACGCTCGAGGTGCGGGTGTCGAACGCGACGGCGATCCGGTTCTACACGCGCTACCAGTTCTCGGTGATCGACCTTCTGCGCTCGTACTATTCGGACGGCGAGAACGGGTACCAGATGGCCCGTGACCTCTGACCCGGTCCTCCGCAGTCGCTAAAACCTCCTCCTCAGGTGCCCCGTCGATGCCTGCCGCGTGGCCGTCCGCCGCCGATTTGATGACGTCGCGTCCGGTGACGCTCCCGCACGACGCGCCGATCTCCCGGGCGCTCGGCCTGATGCGCACGCACGGGTTCCACGAGATCCCGGTCCTGCGCCGCTCGCGGCTCGTCGGTCTGCTCACGATCGAGTCGATCGCGCGCCGGGTCTCGCGCGCGCTGACGACCAAGGTTGAGCACCTGCTCATCCTTCCGCCGATGATCGTCCCGACGGCGACGCTCCCGGAGGTCGCCGAGCAGCTGCTCGCGACCGGGCTGCGCGCCGCGCCGGTCGTCGGACGCCGGGGCGAGCTGCTCGGCATCGTCAGCCGGACCGACCTCGTCCGGGCGTTGCCGGACCTCCCGCAGGTCGCGGGACCGAACACGCCTCCGGTCGAGACGATCGCCGGTCCCGCGGCCCACATCGTGCGCGAGGACGACCTGTGCCGCAAGCTGGTCGCGCAGATCCGGAGCCTGGAGGAGCACCCGTTCCCGGTCGTCGATCGGCGGGGGCGGCTCGTCGGGGCCGTCGGCGTGAAGGACCTCGGCGGGGTCCTCTGGCGTCCCACGACCCCGGGGAAGCGGGACGCGAAAGCGACCCGATCCGCCCTGGACGTCGAGGTCGCATCGATCATGCACTCCCCGGCCCTGACCGTCCCGGCGGGTACCAGCGCCGCCGAGGCGGCGCGCCGGATGTCGGAGGAGAACGTCTCGAGCGTGTTCGTCGTGGAGGACGGACGGCCGACCCGGGTCCTCGGCCAGGCCGACCTGCTCGGCCTCGTCGTGGGCCGGTCCCGCCCGGCGAAGGGGCGCGCCCGGGTGGAGGACGTCTACGTCGAGATCACCGGCCTGCGCGGGTCGGGGGACCCCGCGTTGCTCGCGGAGATCGACCACCTGGTCGCGCGGGGCCTCCGGCGGGTCGCGCGGTACGTCCGCCCGACGTTCTTCTCCCTCCACGTGGCCCCCCACGCCACCCATCGGACCAACGACCTGACCGTCGAGGCCCGCCTTCACACCGACTCGGGGATCTACTACGCGTCGCACACCGGCTGGAACCTGCTCGCCGGGGTCTCGGGCCTGCTGGACGAGCTCACCGCGCAGACGATGCGGTCCCGGGAGGCGAGCCGGGACCGCGGCCGACGGTCCCGGCGGACCCGCGAGGCGGACGAGACGGAGCCGGTCGACCCCGACCTCGAGGAACGGATCCGCGTCGCCACCGGCGCGGACGAGTGAGGCCGACGATGCTCCCCGGGGGCCCGCGGAACCAACGCCAGATGGAGCAGATGATGCGCCGGCTCGGCATGTCGAGCGAGGCGCTGCCGGGGGTCGAGGAGGTCGTGATCCGGACGCCGACGAAGGAGCACGTGTTCCGCGCCCCGGAGGTCACCGTCCTGACCATCCAGGGAGTCCGGACGTACCAGGTCGTGGGCACCCCCGAGGTCCGGCCCCGCGGCGCGGGCCCGTCGGCGTCGGCCCCCGCCGCCCCGACCGGTCCGCCGGACGAGGACGTCCGCCTGGTCATGGAGCAAGCGAACGTCGCGCGCGAGGAAGCGGTGGAGGCCCTGGCCGCCGCGCACGGGGAGCCGGCCGAGGCGATCCTCCAGATCCTGACCCGACGGGGGAGCTGACCCCGCGCGGGGTCCGGGGCGCCCGGGCCGGACGGTCCTCCTAATCTGCCCGGGTGGTCCTTTCGACGGCGACATCCATGCCCGACGCGTGTCCGGATTGCGGCGCCGAGGTCGCCTTCGAGGTCCGAGCCGCCCAGGTCCGAACCGGCACCTGCGCGGCGTGCCACCACGCCTTCGCGATCGTCGGCAGCTCGGAGGAGTTCGTTCCGGAGGGCGGTCTCGCGCCGCCGCGGGCGGAGTCCGCTCCCGCCCCGTCCGGCGGACCGGAGTGCGAGGAGTGCGGCGGACCGTTGGTCATCCGGTCGACGCTCGACGGTGGTCTGGAGGCGACCTGCTCGACCTGCGAGACCCGGGCGGTCTTCGTTCCGGCCGAGGCCGTCGCGCGAGCCCCCGCGAACGACCGACGCCCGCCCCGGGGCCCGCGACCGGACCGCCCCGGGTCGCCGTACGGCCGCCCGGCGCGCCCGTGCCGCGAGTGCGGCGGCCCACTCCGGTTTTCCACGGATCCCGAGGGTCGGGTGGTGGGCGAGTGCGGTTCCTGCGGGAACCGATTCGTCCTTCCGCCCCGGCGGGAGGAGAGTCCCCGCGGACCGCCCCGATTCGTCTCCCGACCCGGCGGCGGCTACGCGACTCGCTATCCGCGGGACCGGCCGCGGACCGCCGGGGGGCCCCGCCGCGGCCGTCCGCGGTACGACCGCCGGAGCGGCGAGGACGACGAGGACGACGACCGGCGCGAGCGCCGTCGCCCCCGCCGCCGCGAGTACTGATCGACCAACGGCCCCCAGTCGGAGCGACCGATGCCCGGAACGACCGCGGAGCCGGTCGGTCCGGCAGTTCCCGGGGCCCGCGTGTTCGCGGGCGTGGGTCCGGAGCTGTTCGCGGCCATCCGGGAACTCCGGCCTCGGCGCGTCGTCCTGCAGGTGCCCGCCGGTCTGACCCGCAACGCGCACGAGCTCGCGAGCCGGATCCGGACCGAGGCGGAAGTCGCCGTGGTGCTGGCGAACCGGGCCTGCTTCGGCGCCTGCGACTTCCCGTCGGGGGACGAAGCCCCGCGGGCGGACCTCGCCGTGGTGCTCGGTCACGCCCCGATCCCGAACGTCGCGCTCGCCCGGTCGACGTATTTCGTCGAGATGCGCGAGCCCGGCGGCGACCCGCGCCGGATCGCCCGGATGGTCCGGGACGCCGGGCTGCCCCGTCGCCTCGGTCTCGTCGCCTCGGTCCAGCACCTCGAGCTGCTCGTCCCGCTGCAGACCGCCCTCGCGGAGATGGGATTCGAGCCCCGCGTCGGGTCCGGGGACCGACGGCTCGCCTACCCGGGCCAGGCCCTGGGATGCAATTACACCGGGGCCGAGGCGATCGCTTCCGGCGTCGAGGCGTTCCTGTTCGTCGGGACCGGGCAGTTCCATCCGATCGGGCTGGCGTTCGCGGTCGACCGCCCGGTTCATGCGATCGACCCGCTCCGGAACGTGCTGGAAGCCCCGATCGACCGGGAGGGGCTCGTCGCCCGACGTCACCTGCTCGTTGCCGCCGCCCACGACGCCCGCCGCTGGGGCATCCTCGTCTCGACCTTCGCGGGGCAGAACCGACTTCCGACCGCCCTCGCCCTTCAGGAGCGGGCCCGATCCCGGGGTCGGGAGGCCGAGATCCTCGTCTTCGACCGACTCGACCCCCGGGACCTCGAAGGGCGGGCGCTCGACGCGTACGTCAACACCGCCTGCCCGCGCATCGCGCTGGACGACGCCCCGAGCTATCCGAAGCCCATGCTCACGCCGCCCGAGTTCCTCGCGGCGCTCGGCGAGCGCCCCCTCGAACCGTACCGGTTCGATACCTATCACTGACCGCCGAAAGCGGGAAGCCGTCGCGCGGCGTCCGGTTCGACGATGCGGCTCGCCCCCGTGGCCGCCCTCGCCGCCGCCGTGGCGGGGGCCGTGCTGATCGGGGACTCGGTCGCGCGCGGCGGCGCGCAGTTGACGCTGGTCCTGATCGTCCCGATCGTCGCCGGCCACTCGGTCGAGTTTCTGGGGGGAGTGGCCCTTCTCGTCGGGGGCGTGCTCGCGACCCCGCTCTCGCTCTCCAGAGACCCCGCGCCGGAGCCCCCGCCGTCCCCCGGCCCGACCTCGGCATCGACCGGATCGAGGGGGGCCGGCGGCCTCGTCCTCCTCGGACCGGTTCCGGTCTTCTTCGGGAATTGGCGCGGGGTCTCGCGACGCACGCGCTGGGCCGTGGCCGCCGCCGGGGTCGCCCTTACCGGGGCGGTCGTCCTCGCGTGGTGGATCGCACGGTAGCCCCCCGCTGGACCGCGGCGAGGAACATCTTGTGCAACCGCAGGTCGCCCGAGAGTTCGGGGTGGAACGTCAGACCCCAGATCGACCCCCGTCGGACGCCGACGACCTCGTGCTCCTGCCAGGCGAACGAGGTCGCGCGCGGCCCGACCGCGAGGATCCGGGGGGCGCGGATGAAGACCCCGGGGAACGGGGGGCCGGAGAGGCCCTCCACGCGCACGGGGCCTTCGAACGACTCCCGCTGGGCCCCGTAGTCGTTGCGCCGGATGGTCACGTCGAGGGCGCCGAACGTGGGAGGGTCGATCCCGCTCGCCCCGGGAGAGAGCGAGGTCGCCAGCAGAATGAAGCCCGCGCAGGTGGCGAGCACCGGGAATCCGTCCTTGAGGCGGCCCGCGAGCGGTTCCCACAACCGCGCCTGCTGGAGGAGTCGGGCGATGGTCGTCGACTCGCCTCCGGGGAGGAAGAGGACGTCGGCGGCGGCCAGGTCCTCGGGCCGCCGGACCGCCAGCGGGACGGCGCCGGGGACGACCTGGGCCAGCGCGCGGAGGTGCTCCGGAACGTCCCCCTGCAGCGCGAGGACGCCGACCTTCATCCCCCGCCGCGACGGAGTTCCTCGAGGACCTCCTTCGCCCGATCGAACCGGACCTGCCGCTCCGTCACGAGGCGTGCCACGACCCGATCGACCTCGTCGGGCCGCGCGCCGGCGCTCGTCGCGAGGTTCCGGGCGTGCAGCTCCATGTGGCCGCGCTGGATCCCCTCCGTGGCGAGCGCGCGGAGCGCCGCGAAGTTCTGCGCCAGGCCGACCGCCGCCAGCACCTCGCCGAGCTCGCGGGCGCTCTTGACCCCGAGGACCTTGACGTTCGCCTTGGCGGTGGGGTGGACCGCCGTCGCGCCCCCGATGAGCCCGACGGGGACCGGGAGCTCGATCGTGCCGACGAGGTCGCCGTGGGCGTCCTTCTCGTATTCCGTGAGCGGGGCGATCACCTCGCCGTGGTCCGCGGCCTGCCACGCCGCGTAGCTGTGCGCCCCGCTCTCGATCGCCCGGAAGTCGTTCCCGGTCGCGACCACGACGCTCGAGACCCCGTTCATGATCCCCTTGTTGTGCGTCGCGCAGCGGAACGGGTCCGCGGCCGCGAACGCGTAGGCGTCGAGGACCGCGTCGACCACCTGGGGGCCGGTCGCCGTCTCCGTCTTCAGGATCGCCGCGGGGAACGTGGCCCGGGCCCGGCCGAGCCGGTGGATCGCGAGGTTGGAGATGATCCGCAGGACGACGCGCCCCCCCGTCAGCCGGGCGAACTCGGGCGCGAGGGCCTCGCACATCGTGTTGACGGCGTTCATCCCCCCGGCGTCCCGGGCGTCGACCAGGAGGTGGACGACGAGCATCGGGCCCCGGTCGGAGTCGAGCCGGCGGACCTCGAGCTCCTTCGCCCCTCCGCCGAACTTCACGAGCACCGGGTCCTTCGCGTTCGCCGCCGCCAGGAGCTCGTCCCGATGGTCGAGGATCCGCAATCGCGCCGCGGCCGGGTCCACGACGTCGAGGATCTGGACCTGTCCGATCATCACGGGCGCGGTCGTCTGGGCCTGGAACCCGCCCGCCGCGCGCGCGACCTTGGCGGCGTTCGACGCCGCCGCCACGACGCTCGGCTCCTCGATCGCCATCGGGACGAGCACGTCCCGGCCGTTGATCCGGAAGTTCGTCGCGACTCCGAGCGGGATCGGCATCACGCCGATCACGTTCTCCACCATGTGGTCGACCGTGGATGGGTCGACCCCCGGGGGGAACTCGTAGGAACGGGTCTCCTCCTCGGACAGCCCGCCCCACTCGCGGACGAACGCCCGCCGCTCCTCGATCGACCGCTTGTAGAATCCGGGGACCTCGGACGATCGCGTCACGCCGACCCCTCCGGGGACGGCAGATCGGACGCCGCCGCCTCCGTCGCGGCCGGGGCGGGATCCCGGGCGACCACGACTTTCGCCGGACGGAGCAGCCCCCCGAAGAACCGGTATCCCTGCTGGACGATCTCCGCCACCGTGCCCGCCGGCGTGCCGTCGCTCGCGGGCGCGTCCCCGATCGCCTCGCACTCGTCCGCCCGGAACGGGCGTCCGACCTCCGCGACCGGCTCGACGCCCTCGTGACGGAGGAACGTCGCCCACTCGCGCTCGAGCAGCTCCAATCCCCGTCGGACCGGATCGGCGGCCGGCAGCTTCGCGACCTCCGGCTGCGCGGAGCGGAAGCCCTCGAGGATCGGGAGCAGTTCGCGAAGCATCGCCCCGCGGGCCTGTCGGGTGATCGTCTCGCGGTCCCGCTCCGAGCGTCGCCGGAAGTTCTCGAAGTCCGCCAGGAGGTACTTGTACCGCGTCGCCCAGTCGTCGGGGCGGGGCGCCTCGACGGGGGTCGGCGCGGTCTCCCCGTTGGAGGTCGTCGTCGACCGCTCGTCGTCGGGCATCGCACCGCCGAGGGGCGGAGGGGAGGCGGAGGTATTTCCGCTTGTCGCGGGGGCGCCCGGGGCGGTCCGGGACGGAGGCGTCCGGGGGCCCCCGGGGGCGGCCTGATAAGCTGTCCGGGGTCCGTTCCGGAGGCCCGGAACGAGGGGCGATTTTCCCCCAAAACCCAACCGTTATAACGCGTGCCCGGCTCGCTTTGTACCGGCGGTGCTCCCCGCCGATTTCCGATGGCGCAGCAGACGGTGGATGCCCCCGCATACGACGCCAGTTCCATCCAGATTTTGGAGGGGCTCTCGGCCGTCCGGAAGCGCCCGGGGATGTACATCGGATCGACGGACGCCCGGGGCCTGCACCACCTGGTCTGGGAGGCGGTCGACAACTCGATCGACGAGGTGCTCGCCGGAGCCTGCACGGAGATCCACGTGACGCTCTTCGCGGACGGGTCGGTCGGGGTCCGGGACAACGGGCGGGGGATCCCGGTCGACCTCCACCCGAAGTACCACCGGCCGGCGCTCGAGATCGTGATGACGGTGCTCCACGCCGGCTCGAAGTTCGACCGGGCCACGTACAAGGTTTCGGGTGGGCTCCACGGCGTCGGAATCCACGTCGTCAACGCCCTCTCCGAGTGGCTCGAGATCCGCGTCCGTCGCGACGGGCACGAGTACTACCAGCGGTACGAGCGCGGTGCGCCGGTCGGCCCGGTGACGACGGTCGGTCCGTCCGACACCACCGGGACGGACACCCGGTTCAAGCCCGACGCGACCGTGCTGGAGACGACGACGTTCGACCGTGAGACGATCGCGCGCCGGCTCAAGGAGCTCTCCTTCCTGAACCCCGGGGTCACGATCCATCTCGCCGACGAACGCGACGGCGCGCCGGTGACGTTCCACCACGCCGGGGGGATCACCGAGTTCGTCGAGGACATGAACTCGGCCTCGAACACGCTGTTCAAGCCGCCGATCTTCGTCCACGCGAAGCGCGACACGACCGACATCGAACTCGCCCTGCAGTACAACGACGGCTACAACGAGACCATGCTGGCGTTCGTCAACAACATCAACACCGTCGACGGAGGGACGCACGTCGTGGGGTTCCGTGCCGCGCTCACCCGGACGCTGAACGACTACGCTCGTCAACGCGGGTTCCTGAAGGCCGACAAGGAGGGCCTGACGGGAGAGGACGTCCGCGAGGGGCTCACCGCGGTCCTCTCCGTGAAGGTCCTCGAGCCCCAGTTCGAGGGCCAGACCAAGGCAAAGCTCGGCAACTCGGAAGTGAAGGGACAGGTCGAGAGCGCGGTCAACGAGAAGCTCGCGGAGTTCCTGGAGGAGCACCCGGCGGTCGGGCAGAGCCTGATCACGAAGGCGGTCGAGGCGGCCCTCGCGCGGGAGGCGGCCCGGAAGGCCCGCGAGCTCACGCGTCGGAAGAGCCTGCTCGAAGGCGGCGGCCTCCCCGGGAAGCTGGCGGACTGTCACTCCCGCGACCCGGCGGAGTGCGAGCTGTTCATCGTCGAGGGCGACAGTGCGGGCGGGACCGCCAAGCAGGGACGCGACCGAGAGTTCCAGGCGATCCTTCCGCTCCGGGGGAAGATCCTGAACGTCGAGAAGGCCCGCCTCGACAAGATGCTGCAGAACGAGCACATCCGCGCCCTGATCCAGGCGATCGGGGTCGGGATCGGCGACGAGCTCGACGCCTCGCGGCTGCGGTATCACAAGATCATCCTCATGACCGATGCGGACGTGGACGGCTCGCACATCCGGACGCTCCTGCTCACGCTGTTCTATCGCAAGATGCCGGTGCTGATCCGGGAGGGCCGGGTCTTCATCGCGCAGGCGCCGCTGTACCGGGTCGCGAAGGGGAGCCGGGCCGCGTACGCCTTCTCGGACGCCGAGCGAGATCAGCTCGTCGCCGAGTACGGCGGGTCGAAGGGCGTGACGATCCAGCGGTACAAGGGACTCGGCGAGATGAACGCCGAGCAGCTCGCCGAGACGACGATGCGCCCCGGCGCCCGGACCCTCCTCAAGGTGACGGTGGAGGACGCCCTCCACGCCAACGAGCTCTTCGAGGTCTTGATGGGCGAGGAGGTCGAGCCTCGCCGGCTGTACATCCAGGAGCACGCGGTCGAGGTGACGAACCTCGACATCTAGGAGGTCCACGGCGCCCGCCGAGCTCACGAGCGTCGCCGACGGACTCCGCGCGGTCGGCGCCCGGGGACCGGAGCCGCCCCGCCGCCCGATCCTCCGGACCCGCGACGGGACCCTCCTCACGCTCGCCACGCTCGCCGGCGATGGGTCGGCCACGTGGCACGGCCTCTGGGTCACCCCGACGGCGACCCAGGTCCTGGGGCCCCGCGTCCCTCGCAGCCTCGTCACCGACTCCGCCGGGCTCACCGGGGCGACGGCGGACCTGTCGGACCTCGTGCAGGCCGCCGCCGTCTCCTACCTCGAGATCCTCGAGGGCGTCGGCGAGCGGCTCGACGAGTTCGAGGGGCGGACCGACCCGCCCGAGATCCCGGAGCTGAGCGCGCTGCTGCGCCAGCTCGCCGGGGTCCGCAAGCACGTCGTGCGCCTCGCCGTGACGCGAGCATGGCTCGACGGTCCGTTCGGGGCGCAGTTCCCGGGCCTCGCCGGGAACCTGCGTCCGCTCTCGGGGGAGATCGACCATTTGGAGCAGCTGTCGACCGGGCAGGCGCAGGCGGCCCGTGACCTGATCGCGCTGCGCAACGCCGTGGAGTCGAACCGGCTCGCGGAATCGGCGAACGAGCTCGGCCGCGTGTCGAACCGGATCGCGGCCCTCGCGAACACGTCGAATCTCCGGATGCTCGGCGTCGCGTACATCGCGCTCCTGCTCGGCCTCATCAGCGCGGTCGTCCTGATCCCGAACACCGCGGCCACGATCCTCGGGATGCCGAGCGCGGCTTGGGTACCGGGCCTCTGGGTCGACCTCGTCCTCGTCGTCCTCGCGATCGTGCCGATCGTCGTCGTCTTCTCGCGCCCGTGGGTCCGTCGAATGCTCCACGGCTGGCGGTCGTACGAGTCGCGGAGCGGCGAAGGCCTCGCGGACCTTCCCGAGGTCCCCCCGCAGGACGTGAACTCCGGCCCGGCGGCCGAACGGCTTATCCGCGAGAGCCCGTAGGCGCGGCGTGGCGGAGGCCGGTCCCGCTCCGCGCGTCCTGGCGGGGGCGCTCCTGGTCACGCAGGACGATCGCCGGCGGGTGCTCCGCGGCGACCTCCGGATCGAGAGTGGACGGCTCACCCACGTCGGTCCGGACGCCCCGCGGGAGGGGGCGGAGGTCGTCGACGCGCACCGGTTCGCCGCTGTCCCCGGCTTCGTCAACCTCCACGGGCACGTGGCGATGGGCCTCCTTCGGGGGATCGCGGACGACCGGGAGCTCGCCGGATTCCTCGAGACCCTCTTCGCGGTCGACGCGCACCGGACCGAGTCGGACGTCGGAGCCGGCGCGCGGCTCGGGATCGCCGAGATGCTGCTCGCCGGGACGACGACGTTCCTCGACCTCTACTACTTCGAGGACGCCGTGGCCCGGGCCGTCGAGGAGCTCGGCATCCGGGGGTACCTCGGCTGGGCGGTCCTCGACGCCGACAAGACCACGCAGCGGGGTGTTCCGCTCGACAACGCCCGCGAGTTCGTCCGCCGATGGAAGGGCCACCGACGGGTGGTCCCCCTCGTCGCCCCGCAGGGCGTCTACGTCTGCGGCCCCGAGACCTGGCTGGGAGCGCGCGCGCTCGCCGAGGCCGAAGGCACGCTCTGCCACTTCCACCTCTCCGAGACCCGGCGGGAGGTCCACGAGCACGAGGCGACGACCGGCCGGCGACCGGCCGTGTGGCTCGACGAGATCGGCTTCCTCGGACCGCGGATGGTCGCGGCGCACACCGTCTGGCTCACCGGTGACGAGATCGCCCGTCTCGGACGACACCGGCTCGGCATCGCCCACTGCGCCAGCTCGAACCTGAAGCTCGCCTCCGGGGGCATCGCCCCCGTCGTCGAGCTGCGGGCGGCCGGAGCGGTCGTCGGACTCGGCACGGACTCGGTCGCGAGCAACAACTCGCTCTCGATGCTGCGGGAGATGCATCTCGCGGGGCTGGTGCAGAAGAACCAGCGGTGGGACGCCGCCGTCCTCTCCGCCCAGGAGCTGCTCGACCTCGCGACCCGCGAGGGAGCCCGGGCCCTCGGCGCGGAGGCCGAGATCGGGTCGCTCGAGGTCGGAAAACGGGCCGACCTGTCGCTCGTGCGCCTCGACCACCCGACCCTCGTCCCGGCCCGACCGGAGGCGATCGTCTCGCATCTCGCGTACGCGGCCGCCGAGGAGGCGATCGATTCGGTCTACGTCGACGGGGTGCCGGTGGTGGAGGGCCGGCGGTTGCGTACCGGCGACTGGCCGCAGATTCGCGCGGAGGCCGAGTCCGCGGCCGAGCCGCTCTGGCAGAGCCGGCCGGTCCGGGCGCCCCGCTAGCGGAATCCCGTCGTCGCGGCCAGCGCGAGCGCGAGACGCTGAGCCGCCACGACGGGGTCGCTCCGAACGCCGAGCTCCGCGAGGCTTCCCAGACGGTCGAGGGTCCGCGCGGAGGCCTCCGGATGGACTCGGCCGAGCGCGGCCCGGTCGATCGTGGCGCTGATCACGCCATGGTGCAGGAGGTGATGCCGGTTCACACGCTGCGCGGCGCCACCGACGATCCGGCCACCGACGGCGAGGACCTCGCCTCGACCGCTGAGAAAACAGACGTCGTCCGAGAGGCCGGGGGCGGGCACCCACTCCGCCGAGCACCCCAGGGACCGGAAGAAGTCGACGACGCCGGAACCGAGGGACGAGTAGGCGTGGACGAATCCCCGACCCGCTCGGGGGTCCCGCCGCGAGAGGACCAGGCTCCAGGCGAGGTCGCCCGGTTCGTGCAGCACCCCGGCTCCGCCCGAGGGTCGCCGGACGACGGGAATCCCCGACTCCCGCGCCCTCCGGAGATAGGGGGCGTCCCCGGGAACCCCGATCCCGACGGAGAGGGCTCGCTCCCTCAGGACCGCAGTCCGGACCGCCGGCACGGGACCGGCGAACGCGGCCTCGTCGGCCGCGAGGTTCTCCGCCGCGGTCAGGAGCTCGACCGGAGGCTCGCCGTTCGGCCCCGGGGTTCGGGGCCCGGTCGCTTCGCTCGCCCGCGCTCCGGTCACCCCCCGAGTCGACCGACGGCGCTCGAAACGATAAGAACCGACCCCGGTTCGGGGCCCCGTGGCCGAACTGAGCGAATTTCGACTGCACCCGGGAGATCCCGCGCCGGCGTTCGCCCTCCCCGGGGTCGATGGCCGAACGGTCCGTCTCTCGGACTACGCCGATCAACGGTTGCTGCTCGTCGTCTTCTGGTGCAATCACTGCCCCTACGTGCAGGCGTGGGAGGGGCGGATGATCGAGATCGGTCGGCAGTACGGCCCGAAGGGGGTTGGGATCGTCCTGATCAACTCGAACGACGCCCGGGCCTACCCCGAGGACCGACTCGACTCGATGGTCCGGCGGGCGTCGGAGAAACACTACCCATTCCCGTACCTGCAGGACGAGTCGCAGGACGTCGCCCGCGCCTACGGGGCCCTCGTCACGCCGCACCCGATGCTGTTCGACGCGCAGCGGCGGCTTCTCTTCCAGGGCCGGATCGATGACGACCACCAGCACCCCGAGCGGGTGACCCGGCACTTCCTCACGTCGGCCCTCGACGCGGCGTTGGCGGGACGCCCGGTGACGCCCGCGGAGCTACCGGTCGCCGGCTGCACCGTGAAGTGGCGCAGCTGACCGACGGGAGGGTCGGGTCCGGGGCCTCGCGCCCCGTCGCTGACGAAGGGCGGAGCGACGTCGTTCGTACGCCTGCGCGAGCGACGGGTCCACCGGTGCGTTCCCGTGGTCGAGGCGGGCGGCGATGGCGACCTTCCCGGCCAACGCCCGGGCCAGCTTGCCCCGCTCGACCCGCGGCGCCGACTGGATCGTCGGGTGCAGGAACAAGAGCCCGTGGCGGGGCGGGGGCGCGTGTCCGCGGAGGTGTTCGAAGAACGCTCGCTCGGCCCCGAGGACCTGGACCGTGCTCGCGGGGAGGCGGGCCAGTCGGTCGAGCCCACCGGCCTGGGCGACGAGCCGGGCCGCGAGTTCCGGGCCGAGGAGCGCCGATAGATTCGGGGCCCGCGCCGGGGCCGACCGTTCGACGGCGGCGGTGAGCGCGGTCTGCGCGGCCTCGATCGAGCGGTACAGTTCGGCCAGCGCCCGTCGGGCCGCCCGGAGGCTCGGTTCGGCCGGGGCCAGCGGACCGCCCTCGTCCGGACCGAGCGCCCTCGCCACCGCCCGCGCATGGTCGCCGGGATCGACCTCCGGCGCATCGCGGGACGTCCAACTCCCGAGTCGCTCCCCCACGAGGTTCTTGACCCGATCCAGATCGGAGGCGGCCCGGACCGCTTCTTCGACGTGCACCGAGGGGTCCCACGCGAGCACGAGGGACCGCTCGGCGTCGGCGAGCAGGAACGCCCGCAGCGGACCTCGCGTCTCGCGGGAGGTCTCCGAGCCCGAGCGGGCCGCGGGATTCCATCGCAGGCCATGGGCCGCCAGCCGACGGTCCGCGGTCTCCCACATCTCGGCGCCCCGGAGCGCGAGCATCTCGCTCTCTTCCGCCGTCAGCTGCCCGACCCGTCGGGACCGCGCCCGGTCGGCGAGGGGCTCCACGTCGCGGGGGGCCGAGACCTCGCGCACCAGTCGCGATCCGTCCCAGAGGGTCGTCGCCTGCCACGATGTCTCGAGGACCTTCGTCACGGGGACTCCGTGCGACGAGCGGGCATCGGTGCCGGAGAGCGCGCCCCATAAATAGCGCAGCACGGGTCGGCGGGACCGATGGGAGAACCGTCGGTCGGCGACCTCGTGCGACGCGAGCGCCTCGGCTCCACCCTGGTACTCACGCTCCACCATCCTCCGGTCAACGTCCTGTCTCGCCCTGTCCTCGAGGCCCTGGCCGACGCGCTCCGATCGGCCGAGGCCGATGAGGCGGTGCGGGTCGTGGTCCTCGACAGCGACGCGGAGAAGGCGTTCGCCGCCGGCGCCGACATCCGGGAGATGGCCCCCCTTCGGGCCGCGGAGGCGCGCGAACATGGGGCCCGCGGACAGGCGGTTACCCGCCAGATCGAGCGCCTCCCGCTCCCCGTGATCGGCGCGGTCCACGGGGTGTGCTTCGGCGGAGGGTGCGAGATCGCGCTCGCCTGCGACTTCCTCGTCGCCAGCGAGGACGCTCAGTTCGGGCAGCCGGAGATTAACCTCGGCGTCATGCCGGGCTGGGGCGGGACCCGACGGTTGCCCCGACGGATCGGTCCGGCCCGCGCGCGACGCTGGATTATGAGCGGGAAGCCGGTCGGCGCGACCGAAGCGTTCGAGGCCGGGCTGGTCGACCGCGTCGTCCCGCGGACCGAGCTCCGCGCGACGGCCCTCACTCTGGCGAACGAGTTGGCGACGAAGCCGCCGCTCGCGCTCGCGGCGGCGAAGTACGCCGTGCTCTCGTCCATCGACCCGGGGATCGACGAGGGGCTCGCGTACGAGCTCGACCTGTGGGCCCGTCTCTTCGGGACCGTCGGACAGCGCGAAGGGATGCGGGCGTTTCTCGAGAAGCGACCGATCTCCGGCGTCGACCGGGCGGGCTGGGATCGGCAGTCGACCGGGTTCCCGTGGGCCCGTCCGGAGGCGAAACGGGATTAACCTCCCGGCCTCGGTCGGCCGACGCCGTGCCGCGGTGGCTCAGCTGGCAGAGCGGCTCCTTGGTAAGGAGCAGGCCGAGGGTTCAAATCCCTCCCGCGGCTGGTCATGCCTTGATTTCTTCCGCACGACTATATCGCTACGCTCCCATACGGAGAGCTCCGTGGGACGATGGATGCGCCCAAAACGTTCTACGCGAAAAGCGGGAACGTTCATGTTGCATACCAAGTCGTCGGCCGCGGACCCATCGACCTCGTCATCTCCCCTGGGGCTCCGTCCCACTTAATGGTCTATTGGGAAAGCCCCGACCTGAGGGCGTTCCTGGAGGAACTGAGCCGTTTCGCTCGCCTCATCCTGTTCGACAAGCGCGGTACCGGAATGTCCGACCGCGTCGCGGGACTCGCCACGCTCGAGGACCGGATGGACGATATCCGCGCGGTCATGGACGCGGCCGGATCCCAGCGGGCCTGGCACTTCGGAGCCTTCGAGGGCGCGGCGATGAGCATCTTGTTCGCGGCGACGTATCCAGAGAGAACTCTAGGCCTGATCCTTTGCGGGGGCTACGCTCGGGGGCGTCGGGCGCCGGATTATCCATGGGGAGACGCGGAAGAAGACTCTCAACGGCTCACCGACGCCGTTGAAAGAGACTTCCCGGCCTGGGTCGAGGATTTCGGGCGGATCTTGGCACCCAGCCGGGCGAACGACCCGGATTTCCAGTCGTGGGTATCGAGGCTACTCCAACTCAGCCACACCCCCGGGTCGGTCGTCACCCATGGGGCGATGAACCAGCTCATCGACGTCCGTCCGATCCTACCGACTGTCCACGTTCCGACCTTGGTGCTCCATGCCGCGGGGGATCAGATGGCCCTCGTGGACGAGGGTCGGTACATCGCCGAGCGGATTCCCGGGGCCAAATTCGTCGAGATCGACGGAGTCGACCACTTTTTCTTCGTCCAGCCGAACACCCGTGCGTTCGTCACGCAAGAGGTTCGTCGCTTCGTAAGCGGTCTTCAGCATCCGTCCGAGGCCGACCGGGTCCTCAAGACGGTGCTGTTCACGGATATCGTGGGTTCGACCCAACGGCTTGCGTCACTCGGGGACCGGGAGTGGGGTCGACGGCTGAACCAGCACTTCTCGGTCGCCCGTGAGGAGGTAGAGCGGTACCGAGGCCGTGAGGTCAAGACCCTCGGCGACGGATTGGTCGCCACCTTCGATGGACCCACTCGGGCCGTTCGATGCGCGTGCGCGATTCGAGATCGATCGAGGGCGCTGGGCCTCGAAATCCGAGCCGGATTGCACACTGGCGAGTGTGTCCTGACCGACAAGGACATCGAAGGAATTGCGGTTCACTTCGCCTCGCGGGTGATGGAGAAGGCGCGTCCCGGGGAAGTGCTCGCTTCGGGTACCGTCCGGGACCTCTCGGCCGGTTCCGACCTCCAGTTCGTCGACCGCGGGGCCCGAACGCTCAAGGGTGTGCAAGGAAGGTGGCGGCTCTACTCGACGGATGACCCCGAACGAAAGTGAGGCGTCGAGTCGGCCTTCTTCGCGGGCAGACCGGCCGAGTTTCGATCCGGCGGCCGAACCCTCATCGCACGAATCCGGCAGGACGATCTGTTTGGGTGGGCGTGGGCAAGGGATTTGCAGCCTTCCGCCCGGTGGGCACGCGAGATGCTGCATGACACCGCGAAGGTCGGATCGGGGTGTAGGGTCGTGTGGGCCCACGACCTCGGCCACGTCCGTCGCGGTGCGAGCGCGCCCTGTCCCGAGACGCTATGTGAGGGACGTGCTCGACCGGACCGATAGCGCGCTGGCCCCCTCCGCGCTACCACGTCACGGTGGAGTTCGACGTTCCTCCCTCGTTTGCGTACAAGTGGTGCACCGATTTCCAACCTGACGATAGCGCCTTGGCCGGGGAGCACTTCGAACGCACGATCCTCCAGCGCTCGCGATACGAGGTTCTCTACGAGGACCTCTGGTGGGAAAGGGACGGCTGGTTTTGGCGCCGGAACCGCGTGACCCTTCATCCGCCCGACCGCTGGCACGCCGATTCCGTCGGCAATTTCCGAGACTCGACCCTGGACTATCAACTTACGGAGCTGCCGGGAGGTCGGACCCGGTTCGATCTTCGTTTGCGACGTAGACCGGCTCGCGGTCGTGGGAAGCAGATCGCTCGCGCGGCACTCGAGGCCGAGCTCCGTTGGCGCTGGCGACGCTACGCCCGCGAGATGTCACGAGATTATCGCCGCTCGAAGAGGAGCCGCCATTCGCATCCGCGCGCTCGGTCGAACCGCTGAACACCTCTCGACCCAGGGCCCGTAGCGACCCGAGCGGAAAGGCGGGAGCCGCTTAGGAGCCTTCATACAGGGCTCTCGCGGCCGACGGAGGAACTCGACGAGCGCAGGACCCCGGGATGTGGAGAACCGAGCCCTTTCGGGCCAGCCGTCCATGAACTCCGGAGGTACCGGAACCAAGGCGATATGCCCTGCCCCGGGTGTTGAGTCTCAACCGGCGGATCAAGGCACTCGATTTTGCAATAGTCTTAATTGGGTTAGATCCATAATCCAAATTTGATTTTGCCATGGCAGCCACCACCATCACCGTTTCTCAGGAAACGAGGAAACTCCTGGAGAGCCTGAAGACCGGGGGGGCAACCTACGACGACGTGATCCGCGGTCTCTTGATCGCCCACCCGACTCAGCTCACGATGGCCGAGCTTGCCCGGCGAATCCGGGAAGGCAAGTCGCACCCCATCGAGGAACTCATCGTCCGTAGCCGAAAGCAGCCTTACTGAGGATTCCGTGCCGTTTCGCCTCGAAAGTATCGAGGAAGCGGACACAGAGTTTCTAGCACTGCCTCCCGAAATCCGCGAGGTTTTCATTGCGGCGTTCCGAGAGATCGCTGTCGGCGATTCGCCGATCGCCCATGGGCCGGAGTGGTACTGCTCAGAGCTGCGGCAGCGACAGCGGGTGGCGACAGAAGGCCTGTTCTCGCTCCACGTCGGCGATCTCTGGAGAGGGGTCTACTTCCGACGCGGCGAGACCCTTATCTTCATCGCGTTCGGTTTCCGACTACCCGAGTTCTACGACAAGCTCCAGCGGCTGCGGAAGGCCATGACGGCGCTAGGCGAAACCCGAGGAAAGCTACCCTGACTCTCCCTCCGGTTTAGCAGCCGTACCCCGCTCGACGCAAGGGTTCCCTCGCGGGGCTCCTGCGCCCTCTCCGGCAGGGCTTTGAACCCTTGGGTCAAATCCCTCCCGCGGCTGATTTTCTCAGCCAGCACCCTGGCCGGGAATTTGCACGGAGTCCTCGCGCGCGCGGTGTGGCGGGAGCTGCTCGACGGCGGGTATCTCCGTGACCCGTTTCGACCTGGTTCTCAGAGAGACCTCTCCGCGGAAATCGGTCCCGTGAGTCGATGGCAAACCCTCGACTTCCCCCGGGAGCATGTGGCGGGCGCAGCCAAGGTCTCCTATCCCATGTCAAGTTCCGTTCGTGGAATCCCTGCAACCAAGTTCATGGGGCTCACACGGTGCTCAGACTCCGTGCTGGTCCACGAATCGGTTCAACTTCTCGAAACTTCGAATGAGCACCCGGATTTCGTCGGGCTCGAGGACCGAAACGAATCCGGTGACGATCGCCTCGTATCGCCGCCTTGCCGCAGAAAACAGCTTCCTGCCGGCCGGAGTCATCCGGATGTTCACTACCCTTCGGTCCGAGGAATCTCTCACCCTGCGGACCAGGCCCTTCGTTTCCATTGCGTCGATGATAGCCGTGACTGCGGCCTTCGTGACGAGGTTTTCGTCGCTCAGCCGGACCATCGGAAGCGGGCCCGATTCCGACAGCTGTTGGAGCACCGCGAATTCGGTCAGTCTCAGATCGGGCATCCCGAAAGTCTTGTCAAAGTAGTGGGGCCACTTCCTGCTGGCCACGTTCATCGCGCGAAAAGCCGCCGCGGGACTGATCGGGGTCTCTTCCCTCGGCCTTCCCTCCTCGGCGCTTGAGGGTACCCGTCGGCGGGTTGGCATCGTGACGCTCCTGCGTAAACGGTCTGTCAGTGGGCCCCAGGCGGAAGATGATTAAAGCAATTGCTGAATGGTCAAGTGTTAAGTAGTTCATACATTTACTATATTGTCATGGTGCTCGGGACCGAGGGGAGACTTGGCTCGGCCAGGACCGAGGCGCTCGGGTACCTCTACCGGCACGATCGTTGCACGTTTGCCGGCCCTGCCGCCGGGCCGAGGCGAGAGGCCAGATGAAGGCCATTATCCAAGATCGTTACGGGAAGGCTGACACCCTAAAGCTGGACGACGTTGAGCCACCGGTCCCGGACGCGACCAGCGTGCTCCTGCGAGTGCGTTCCGCGTCGGTGAACAGCCTGGACTCGCAGATCATGTCGGGCCGACCGATCCTCCTCCGCCTCCTAGGGTTCGGCTTGACCCGGCCCAAGCGAAGGATCCGCGGGGTAGACGTGGCGGGCGAGGTCGTCGCCGTACCGAAGTCGGACTCGCATTTCAAGGTCGGCGACTCCGTTTTCGGCATCGGCAGCGGAACGTTTGCGGAGTATGTCGCTGCCGACGAGCGGGAGATTACGACCAAGCCGGACGGGGTTTCGTTTGACGATGCGGCAACGCTCGGGGTCGCCGCTTGCACGGCCCTCTTGGCGGTGCGGGACCGGGGACGCCTTCGGCCGGGCCAGTCCGTGGCCATTACGGGGGCAGGCAGTGGCGTCGGAACGTTCGCCGTCCAGCTCGCGAAGTGGATGGGGGCTCGGGTGACAGCGGTCACTCGCGCAGACAACCTCGAGATGCTCCGTGCATTGGGCGCAGACAAGGTCATCGACTACGACAAAGGGGACTTCACGTGCGGACCCGACCGTTTCGACGTCGTCTTCGATATCTCGGGCCTCAACTCGACGCGTACCCTGTTGGGTACACTTCGGCCCGGCGGGACCTTGGTCATCGTCGGGGGCCGGGGGGCATTCGGTCGATTCCTGAGCGCCGGGTTGCGCCGCCGAATCCTGCGCCAACGGGTGTACGGTCTCCTGGCCAGGGCCAAGGCGGACGACCTTGCTCAGCTGGCAACACTCGTCGCTGAAGGGAGAATCAAACCCGCCATCGAGCACGTCTATTCACTCTCCGAAGTGCCGGTAGCGATTGCTCGAGCCGAGCTCCGCCGGGCGCGCGGAAAATTGGTCATCCACGTTGCCTGATCGCAATGCGAGGTTCAGTGGATGGAGGGGGGATGCAAGCCGCCGGGGATTCGAACCAAGAGGGCAGTCCCTCGCGCGGCTGGTTTTCTCGACGCGGCTCGACTCGTACCGGGAAGGGAGGGCAGCCTTCGGGGAGCTAGGACCTCCCAGAGAGTCCTACCGTGACTTCGAAGGGACTCGACGAGCGAGTACCGCTCCTTTGGGAATCCCCGGGTCGAATTCCACGGTTTGGAACCGAGCCCTTACGGACCCGCCGCGCGGCTACCCGGCTCGGTCCAACACCTTCAGGGCCGTCAGCGTGATCATCTTGCTCGGACGACCGACCCGCTCGAAGGTCATTGACATCGGGCGCTCGTTCGGGTGTCCCGCATACCACCGTGCGCTCGTGGTCCCCGCTCGATCCAGCCAGTCGGGATGGTGGGCAGCCAAGTTCCACCGCCCATCGCTCCGCTGCTTTCTCTTGAGGTGGTCCAGGGCGAAGGCGAGGCGTCGGTCGCTCGCGTACCCAAGAGCGGTCAGCATGTCGAGCCCGACTAGGATATCGTAGTAGTAGTGCGTGGGCCAGTGGAAACGGTACCACGGCGGGTATCGGTCCCCCTGGCGGTGGAGCTCGTGGTCCAGGAAGAATTCCGATGCCCGCTCCACGCACGCCTTCATGGTCGGCGACCACTTCGAGCGCGGATAGGCCGCGAAGGCCGCCAACCCCTCCCACGAATCGAGATTGCGACTCTTCGAGGGACCGTCGGTGAAGTTCCAACACGACCAGCCTCCTTGGGGGTGCGAGGTCTGGACCAGCCACTCGAGTGTCTTGCGGGTGCGTGGGTCGTCCGCGTATCCGAATTTCACGAGAGCGCGTGCCATATTGCCCGTGAAACACAGGTGACCGATGCCTTGATTCCCCAGTGCGCCCACGCCGCCGTTCTTGAGCGGGGTTTTCGCCATCCACAGCTCTGACGACGCAGCAACCTCGGGGATGGAGCGGGAGGCGCCGAGGTCCGCCATCGCGAGGAGATTCCAATTCATCGACTGATACTTCGGCCACATGGGCGCGCCATTGCGGACCCACCATCCTCCGGGGTCACGCTTGGCGAGCATGTCGGCGACCCAACCTTCCCGAGGGATCCGAGCCTTCGCCTCGCGAACGTCCGGGTCGCTCGCCTTGCGGCCCAGCAGTTGCGTGAGAGTGAGATAACGAACGGACGGTTGTTCCGGTTCCAACAGCCACTCGATGACTCGTTGGCCCGGCATTGCCCGCGGCAATTTCCGGAGCGTTTAATCCTGGATGGAGACGTCGGCCTATCATCACACGGGAGGTTCACATCCGAATCGCGTCGCGGCCTTCGCGTGACGTCAGCTCTCAGGACTCGGCGGCGGTGTCTTGGGCGGCCGAGTCGTCCAGGACTTGAGCCCTCAGGTCGAATCCCTCGATCGCGAAGGCTCCTTTGACCCGAAAACCGGCCGCATCCTGAGCGTCGGCCGCTGCAGCATGGATTTGAACTCCGAGTTGAACCCCTTCTCGCGGGTCTCATCTCGCCGCGGATTTTTGCCGCGCTCCCCACCGCGCTTACCCAACGTAACCACCGCCTCGAAAACCGAAACAGGAACTTCTGGGCCCGATCGACGAGCTTCGGGTACGGGGCCGAACGGTGGCGGCACCGAAAAACAGGCTATCGGTCCCGTTCCGAAAGTCTGTCTCGGATGACATCGGTCTAAGAACCCCTTTCGACCATTCCTCGATCATGCCGCGCCCCGCGACCACATCGGAGAAGATCGAGGGCTGGAATCCCCTTCCCGATCCCAACGGATTCTTCTCGTCGGGAATCGCCGACTTCGACCGGCTGCTCGGGGGTGGATTCCCCCGAGGGAGCTGCGCGCTCTTCAGCGTCGATGAGACGGTCGGACGCGAAGATCTCGATCTCCTGCTGATCCCGACGTTCCTGAATTTCCTCTATCAGTCCCGGGGGATCACCGCTACGTTGCCGTCTCGCGATTCCCCTCACGATTTTCGGGCGCGTCTCCTTCGCTTCGTCACGCGCCGTCGGTTCGACAGCCGGGTGCGCGTGGTGGATTTCGTGGGTGAGGACGAGGGGCTCTCCTACGTCGTCAGCTTGCGGATCCGGAATCCGGCCCATCACCCGCTCACTCCCACCGAACAGAAAGCCGGTCTGGAGAAGGCTCTGAAGGCCGAGAAAGCGGCCGCCGGGAATCGGAGGAAGCCGTGGCTGGAGCTGTCGGCATTCGAAGCCTTGGAGACGCTCGCGGGGGTGGAAGCGGCGACCCAGATGTTCTACATCGGCACGAAGCGGTCCCGGCAACTCGGCAACCTCTGGATCGGTCTCCTCAGTCCCGGTTTGGGGAGCGCGGCCGCGGCCCGCAGGATGGCCGATACGGAATTCGCCCTCCGCCACGAGGAGATGGGGCTCCTCATTCGGGGGATTCGACCGTCGTTCCCGAGTCACGTAGTCGTCTCGGACTCGAGAGCGGGTCCTCCCCACGTTGCGTTCGTCCCCCGCCCCTCCTGAGGGTCGTCTCGCGGTCGAGGAACGATGGGAGGGAGTTCGAGATGATCGCATGCGCGAACGAAGGGGCGCACGTCCCGGGCCGGGAGACTCGCGCGTGGGCTACCGCCATGCCGCCGTCCGATCTCCCCGGGAAGGAGACCCCCTCCGTACGACGCGTGTCGATGGAGGACTTCCGACCGGCGCGCTTGCAGGACATTCTCGGTCAGCCCGACGCCATCGCTCGACTCCTACGGCTGGCCCGGGGGGTCCGGAACGGCTCGATCGTTCCTCCGACGCTCCTGCTGCACGGCCCACCGGGAATTGGTAAGACCACGGCCGTACGGGCCTTCGCTCGCGAAGTCCTGAGCGACGAGTTCGAGAACAGCTTCTCCGAATTGAAGGCCTTCGACGACCGCAGCCCGCGCCGGATGGCGGAGATCATTCTCAATTCCCGTCGCCCGCCGTTGCGCGGTGCGCCGTTCCGGATCATCTTCTTTGACGAGATCGAAACGCTCAGTCCGGAGTCCATGAACGCCCTGCGACCCGCGGTGGAAGGTGAGGGTGGCACGTCTCTCTACGCCCTCGCCTGCAATGACATTCGTGATGTTCCGAAGCCCTTGCAGTCGAGGTGTACCGTTCTCGAGTTCCGCCCTGTGAGCCCGGAAGGGATGCGGCAGATTCTCGCTCGGGCGCTGCCGAGAACTTCGTTCCGGCTCGATGATCTGGCGATTGCGTCGATCGTCGAGCGATGCCACGGTATTCCGCGCGAGGCGATCAAACTCCTTCTCGAAGAGGGTGGTGCGGCCTAGAGGCGGTGCGCGCGGGACCTCATCGCGTTCGGTTTCTGAACGCCGGAGTTCCATCCCACGCTGGAGCGACTGGGGAGGGCCGTCACTACCCGAGGCGAGCCCCCCGGAACCCCCGCGGATTCTCCCGCGAGTGGGATGGCCCGACCGTCGCCTCTCGCGCGCGGCTCGGTGCGGCGGCCTTGTGCCCTCTCCCATGACGTCGGGTCCCGGAAGCCACTTGCCCCCCCGCGGCAAGCGCCCTTGCGCCGCAGCGGTATCGAACGACCACCTCGCTCGGGGCAGTCGGAGCCAAGAAGTCTCGCGGGGACTACCTCGGCCGAAACCCGTCCGGCCGAAGTCCGTCGAACACGACGTACTCCCGACGCCCGACGAGTCGGAATCCCAGTTTCTCCGGAATTCGCCACGAGGCTATGTTCGGTTCGCCCGCCACCCAGACCGGCGTCAGTCCGGCAGCCCGTAGGTCGGAACAAACGAGGAACGCGGCAGCGCTCGCGAGACCTCGACGTCGTGCCTCGGGCAGTGTCGCCGCGCCCAGATCGACGTGGAGACCGGCCCACGCCGAGGTGGTGATCGCCGAGACGAGCTTTCCACCGGAAACGGACCCCGCTGCCACCCCATCCGACAGCGTACGAGCCGCGCTCCCGTGGCCGACGAAGAACGACCTGAAGAGCACGTCGGAACCCTCCACCTCCCGGAGGTCGGCAGCCCCGAGGCGCCGGACCTCGGGCCGGGTGAAATTTCGGGGTTCTCCCCCGAGGGAGTAGATGCGTTCGCTGACAATTCGCGAGGGGAGCTCGAGCCTCGGTTCGAGCACCGAGGCCACCTCCCGTCCGATGCCTGCCTCAACATTGACACAGTCCCATCCGGGAAGGCGAGCGAGCAGGGACCAGAGCGCTTGCACATCGGTGCCCATGGCCATCGGCTCGCGTGGCTCCCCGAAACCCCGCACCACGGCCATCGCGGGAGCGGCCGGACTGCCGACGGCGTACGACCGACAGAGACCGAACTTGAGTTGACCTGCGGTCAGCGCCGAGAACGCCGTATCTCCCATCCATCGGAGGAGGGCGATCCGCTCGTCCGCGGTGAGTTCCGCCAACCCGGGTGCCTCGGGCAACACCTTCGACCGTCGAAGCGAACGGACAATGCGGAGAGCGGAAGAAGGCTGGGATTCGGCGAAGAAGGCGGGGTCGGTGCCAGCGACTCGGACGTCCAGCAGAGGAGCCACGATGGATGGGACCTACCGTCGCGGGTGAGTGAGCCGCGCCGGGGAGGCGGTGATGGGAACCGGGGGCGCCCAGGTGGTCGGCGGCGGCCAGTTTTTCCCCCGGCCCGGGTGCGTCAATACGTCGGCCGAGGAGGCGCCTCCCCACGGTAGCGGCCGGACTCTGCTCCTTCGCTGACCAGCCCGGCTGACCACCGTGGGACCGCGACCAGACGGGCCGTACGCGACCCCTCGCGCCAGTCATCGCCTCCGGGGAAGCGAGAGATCCCCTCGACTCTCCCGAACGACCTCCCCTTGCATCGTCCCCCAGCCCCTCTGTCGAGGGGCCCGGTCTCATGCCCGACGTTCGTAGTGAAGGAACGACACGTCGCGGACCCAACCTTCGGATTCGTACAGCGATCGTGCTGGATTATCAACCGCGGTCTCAAGCGTCAGGTACTCCGCCCGAGTTTCGCGGGCGTACCTCCGGGCCCGTCGGAGCAGCGCCCGTCCCACACCGTTCCGTCGGCAACCGGGGAGAACGTAGAGGTCGTTCAGCACCCAGATCGGCCGTAGGGAAATGGAGGAGAAGGACGGATAGAGGAGGGTGAAGCCGACCACATCTCCCGCCTGCTCCGCCAGAAACACGACCGCCTCGCGGCGACGCAGTCGCGAAGCGAGGTACGTACGTTCCCCCGACGGGTTCGGTCGCCGTCGGTAGAATCGCCGGTACGCCCCGAAGAGAGGAACGAGGCGACCCAGGTCGCCGGCCCGCGCCCGTCGAATTACGAGCGGAGCCACGCGCGGTCAGCGAACGGGGCCGATTAGGCGTTGCGCTCGCTACCCCGGGGGATTCGAACTCCTCACGGACCGAGGGATATGTACTAGTTCCCAGCTCGCTGCCCTCGATGACCGTGTCCATCTTGCGGTCGTTCCGTCCGGCCGTGGCGGGGGTGGTTGCCGGGGTCGTACTTCTCGGAGCCCTGGGCACAGCGGCGATCGGATGGGGGTCGGCCGCCCATCCGTCGTCCGGCGGATTCGAGTCTCCACTCGCGCCGAGCCCACTGAGGGCCGGGGGGGCCGCCGGCGTCTACGCGGACTCGAAGTTCGATCAACGGGTCGCCTCGACCGCGACAGAGCTCCGACAGGCCGGTTTCCCGCCCCAGGACGTCCGGTTGCCGTACGTCGGGACCCCGGCCCGTCTCGTGGACGGGGTGGTCGAGCCGGGGCCGGTGGCCGCGCTCTCCAATGTGACGCCCTACGCGTCCGCGTCCCCGGCCCCGTCCGGGATTGCCTACTACGGGGAGAGCCAACCGGGATCCACGGTGCAGGCAACCACGCTCTACGCGTCGAGCGTCGCAGGAACCCTGACGGTCTCGAAGCTGTCCGCGCTCAGCCTCGATGTCGACACTCCCGGAGTGTGGGGCATCCAGCTCAATTCGGTCCTCACGAACGTGACCCTCCAGGGAGGCACGGGCTACCAATTCTGGACCCAGAACGCGGTCGACTATTACGCCGAGAACTCGACGATCAACTTCGGTGAGGACACCTGGAACTTTTCGTCGGAGGCGGCGTCGGTACCGGTCGGAGGGTCGACGATCGCGGCCCAAAGCCCGAGCGGGGAGTTTGTCGGAGGTCTTCAGGTCGCGGAAGGTCCGTTCCTTTCCGCGCCGATGCCGTTCTCCTTGGCGCTGTACCTGAACTCGTCCGTGACCGCTTCCGGCGACCAGGAATTGTGGTTCAACTACACGCTGCTCCCGGCCGGCGGACCGCTCGAGACGGGCAACTACGCCTGGGAGATCTTCAATTCCACCAACCCGTCCCACCCGGGATTCGCCGCGCTTGCCCCGTTCCAGGCCTCGGGGACGATGCTCGACCCCATCGGAGCCCCGAACGACTTCGAGCTCGACTTCGGAATCGGGGGCTTCAACGGGGCGAATATCGACGACTTGGCCGCCAACGCGACCGCCACCCTCGACTACTGTCCCTCGGCCACCCCCCTCTGCTCGTCGAGTACCTACCAGTCGGTGCCAGCGGCGGAGGACTACGGTGGAGAGACCGGCGAGACGTCGGACGGTCTGTCGATCACCTACTCGGGCACCACGGCGACCGCGACCGCCGGCCCGGCCCTCCTGCGGGGACTCTGGGGGTTCTCGGGCGCGGCCGGGTCGTCGAGCGGATCGACCCCCGTGCGGAACGCCGTGGCCATCGCGGGAGCTCCCGACGGCGGCGGGAGCGTCCCGTACGTCTTCGTCTTCCTGAACCTGACGACCTCGATCGACACGACCTACGAGTGGGCACCGGACGTGCCCGTGTGGTACTTGGCCCCCGGGACGTACCACTACGAGATCGAGCTCGCCGACTACGCCGAGGCGACGGGCACCCTGGTCGTGGGCGGACTCCCGACCCAACTGGCGGTCACCCTTTCGTACCACCCGGCCTCGGGAGTCTACACACCGCTGTGGGCCCTCAACGACTCCGCGCTCGCCGGGATCTCGACGTCGGGGTCCGGAACGATCTTCGGCCAGTACGAGCTGTTCAACAATCCGACGTCGGATTGCTCGGACTGCGCGAACGCGTCCGACGGGAACCTCTCGTCGTCGTTCGCGTCGTGGAACGATCTCCTCTACCCGACGTTCGCGGGCGTGCTCCTGGTCAGCACCGACGCGTACGTGGAGGTCGACCATCCCCCGACGTTCGACGTGTTCGCCGATATCTTCAGTTCGCTCAGTCCCTCGCTCACCGCCGCGCTCCCGTTCTACCTCCAGATCGAGTTCCTGGGGACGCAGCACGTGACCCTCACGGGCGATGACACCCCCGGCGGTTGGCCCGCGATGTTCGAGACGCTGACTCTCGCCGGCACGGTCGGGGGCGACCAGGACCTTTTCCCCACCGCGAATGTCGTCGTCTGGAACTCGACGGACGACCTGATCATGTCGAACGAGTTCGTCGACCCGGGGACCGTCCCCACGTACAGCTCCCTGTGCATTTCGATCTGCGCGGCGGTGAAGTGCAACGACTGTGGCCCGACGGACGGTCTGCTGCTCTACGGCGGAACGCGGAACACCGTCTGGGGCAACACGTTCGAAGATGCGGAGATGCCCGGGGAGTACACCGGATCGTACGGCGGTCTCGCCGAGGCCGAGAGCGGCGACCTGATCTACAACAACAACTTCTCCGTCGACAATCCGACGGTCGATCTCCCGTTCGACCTGTACAACGACTCGTGCCCGTTCGGGTTCGCCGGCGACTGCCTCCCGACGTTCCTGCCGACCTACTCCGACACGTGGAACGTGTCGAACCAGTCGTCCTCGACGGTCAGCGCCTCGGTGAACGGCTTTCCGCTCTCGGGCAACGTGCTCGGCGCCGGCTGCCCGTTCCAGGGAGGCAACTTCTGGTCGACGTACGGCGACGCCCTCAATCCGACCGGGACGCTCCCGTTCGTGAACGTCTACAACTACTCCGAGGACCTGCCGATGCTCCCCCCGGGAACCCTCGCCGATCAGGCGGGGATCCGGATCGGCGGGGACGATTTGCCGCTCACCCGGGGCGGCTGCACGAGCCCCCCACCGTCGACGTATCCGGTCACGTTCTCGCAGAGCGGGCTCCCGTCGGGCACGAACTGGTCGGTCACCCTGGGCACGACGGTCAACGGGTCGACGCTTCCGACGATCGGGTTCCAGGTGTCGAACGGGACGTATTCGTACGTGGTCGGGGCGGTGGCGGGATACGCCTCGGCGCCCTCGGCCGGCAACGTCACGGTCCAGGGCTCGGCCGTCTCGGAGTCGATCGTGTTCTCGCCGATCGCCCCGACGTACGGCGTGACGTTCTTCGAGACCGGTCTGCCGGGGGCGACGCTCTGGTACGTGAACTTGACCGGGGCCGGGTCAATCGGGATCGTCGGAGACAGCGCGACGGAGCCGTTCGCGAACGGATCGTACGGCTACTCGGTGGCCTCGAGCGACAAGGAGTACGCCCCGACGCCGGCGCGCGGTACGTTCTCCGTCCACGGGACCGGGGAGACCGTGAACGTGACGTTCGTGCCGGTGCTCTACCTCGTGACGTTCACCGAGAGCGGACTCCCGTCGGGGACGCTCTGGTCGGTGGTCTTCCACGGTTCCACGAACTCGTCGGGCGGGGCGACGATCGGGTTCGTCGTGCCCAACGGCACGTACGGGTACTCGATCGGGGTCGTCGCTGGTTACACGGCCACCCCGCCGACCGGGTCGGTCTCCGTGAGCGGTCCGGGGACCGTGGTCTCGGCCGCGTACGCCCCGACCTCGACGTCGAGCTCCGGAGGGCGAGGGTTCCTGGGCCTCTCGACCACGGACTGGATCGGGGTCGTCGGGGGGATCGCGGCCGTGGTGGTCCTCGGCGGGACCGGGGCCTGGGCGATGCGTCGCCGGCGCGAACGCCCTCCGCCGGACGCCGGGACGGCCTCGCCGCCGCCGTGAGGCACGTCGCGTTCGACGCTGGGCCTAAATACCGCACGCCCCTGCCCCGCCTCGCAGCGGGGTAGGGTAGTCAGGAAAGCGGCCGAACGCACGCCGGTCGTCCTGAAATCCCGACGGGCTCATAACCCGTAGATCCATGGTTCAAATCCATGCCCCGCTATGTTCCTGGCGGGTCTGGGGATCCACACGCCCGGCACCGCCAAACTGCGGCAAACCCGTGGGATCCCCCGTCCACGGTCCCGCGCGCCCCCTCGGCGCCGGGGCTCCGGACGACCGGGAACCCCCCGACGATCCCGTCCGGAAGGCCGGCGGCGACGTGACCCTTCGAATCGAGTTGGGCGCGGGGACGGCGGGGGCGAATCTCGGTGGCCGGGGGGCCTCACCTCCCGGGGGCGCGGGAGGGGGTCATGTCCCCCGTCGTCCCGCGCCGCGGTGGATCGATCGCCGTCGCGCCGTCGTCGTCAGCCTGCTTATTGCGATCGGGATGGCCGCAACGGCCGGTACGTCGTTCGAGGGCGCCCCCGCGAGGGCGCTTCCGCCGTCGCTCCTGCTCGCTGTCACGGACGATTTCGCCCACGCCGCTCGCCCTTCCGCCCCGGGGTTCTCCCCGGTGATCCCGACGACGCTGGACCTCTCGAACGGCTCGCGGCTCTTGGGAAATGTCTCCACGCTGCAGGGACTCTCCCCCTACGCCGTCGTCGAGGACCCCGCGACCCAGGACCTCCTCGTGGTGAGCGGGTGCTACGTCGATTCGTACTGCCGGTACGATGTCCCAGAGCTGGGCTTCACCGTCACGATCCTCAACGGTTCGACCGGTGTACCGCAGGCCACCTTCCCGTTGGGCGCCTCCGGGTCGCTGCCGGTCGGGTCCAGCGGCCTCCCCGCCGATGCGATCGCCTACGACCCGTCCAGCGGGGAGCTGTTCATCGCGGCGAACGCGACGTACATCCTGAACGTCGCAACGGAGCGAGTCGTGGCGACGCTTCCTCTGGGGGCGTTCACCGGGGGCCTCGCCTACGACCCGAACACCGGAGACGTGTACGCCGCCGCCGGAGCCAACGTGACCGTCATCTCCGGCGCCACGAATTCCGTGCTGCAGACCTTCCCAATCGGCCGTGACGTCGACGGGATCGCGTACGCTCCCTCCGACGGGGACCTGTATGTGGGAGAGCCGGCGGGCGGGTGGATGGGGAACAACCCCCACGAGCCGATCGTGGAGGCCGGGAACGTCTCCGTCCTCTCGCCCCTCACCGGGGAGGTCCTCGCCACGCGGGGGCTCTCGATCTGTCCGTTCGGGCTGCTCTTCGACCCCATCGGGTCCGACGTTGACGTCGCCGGATTCGTCGACCCGGAGCCCGCCCGGAACGTCACGGGGGCCAGCGGCGTGACCGTGCTCTCGACCGCCACGAACGCGGAGGTCGCTCAGATTCCCTGCGAAGCCGACTGCTTCTCGGGGGCGTTCTCCTCGGCCTCGGGGGACCTGTACTTCTCCGGAGAAGACGCGGTCACGATCGACAACGCCACGACCGGCGCGTTGGTCGCGACCGTGTACGGGAACGGGTCGGCGACCCATCAGCAGTTCGTCGGACCGGTCCGGGGGATCTCCGTCGACGCGACCGACGGACGGGTGCTGGCGGCGGTCGCGAACTCGCCGGCGAATCTGAACCCGCTCGGGAGCGTGATCGCGCTGTCGGGGTCGAACGACACCGTCGTCGACCACTTTCAGGTGGCGGCGCTCCCGGGGAACGTCCTGTGGGACTCGGAGACCGGCGACCTCTACGTCGTCGACATCGGGACCGAGAACGTCACCGTCGTCGACCCGAGCACCGGGGCGATCGTCGCCCAAATCTTCGTCCCGGGCCTTGCGAATGCCCCGATCGCCGTCGCCCCGTCCGGACGGGAGCTGTACGTGATCGGCGCGGCGGTGCCGATCCGCGCCGATTCCAACGCGGTCTACGCGATCGATCCGGCGAACGATACGGCCTGGCCGGTCTGGCGCCCGGGCCGTACGGTGGGGGACGTCGGCGTCGATCCGGTGACCGGCGACCTCTACGTCTCGAACTTGCTTTCGACCAACGTCACGATCGTCGACCCCGATTCGGGGGCGTTCGTCGAGAACCTCACCCTGGCTCCCGCCTCGCCGAGCCCCGAGGTGGTGTACAGCTCTCCGCCGGTGTACGACCCGGCGGACGGGGATCTCTACGTTCCGGTCGGGCCCATCGAAGGCTCTCTCAACCTAACGGTGGTGAACGCGAGCCGGAACTCGCTCGTCGCGTCGTTCCTCTGCCCCGTGGCGGGCGGAGACTACGAGGTGGACTCTCCCGAACTGGCCTACGACCCGACCGACCACCAGGTCTGGGCCAACGCGCTCAGCGGAGCGTGCGAGGACGAGCAGAACGTGAGTTCGCTTCCAAGCGACCTTCCGCTGCTGCCGTTGACGATCGGCTACGATCCGAACGCGGGGGCGCTGATCCTGGCCGGCGCGGGCACGGTGAACGGGACGACGGGCGACGTGACCGCGCTCTACGACCCCGCCACGAACACGACCCTCGGAGCGGTCGGGCTCCCCTCGCCCGGGGCCACGGTGCCTTCGAGCGTGGCGCCGATCCCGACGCTCGGCACGGTCGCGATCCCGAACGCCCTCCCCGGCGACCTCGCGATCGCGCAGTTCGCCTCCGGGCCACCGCCCGCCCCGACGTATCCCGTCACCTTCACCGAGTCGGGCCTTCCCGCGGGCGCCGAGTGGTCGGTGACGCTCGGGACCGGGTCGAACTCGAGCTCGTCCGCCTCGGTCGGTTTCGGGGTCACGAACGGCACCTATCTCTACTCGATTCCGTCCGTGACCGAATCCGGGGATCGCTACGGGGCGACGCCCCCGAACGGCTCGGTCGCCGTGAACGGCTCGGCGGTCCGGATCTCCCTCGCGTTCCAGCCGACCCTCGGGTCCCCGCCCGAGACGACGGCGGCGGCCGGGGTCCCCTGGGTCCTGTACGGGTCGTTGGTGCTGGCCGCCGCCGTCGCTCTCGTCGCGGCCGTCCGGTTCGCCCGGAGACGGAAGCCTCCCCCGGGCCCGCCGTGACCTTCCGAGGGCGTCGTGCCGGTCCCCGGGACCCGGTCGTCCGGGGTGGGTGGTATTTGAACCCCCACGGGGTTCGCGGTCGAGCCGTGGTCCGCTCGAACGCCGGCCCCCACCGAACGAGGTGACCGATCGAACATGGCGAGCGCTCGCCGAGCCCAGCAGTCGTCCGCCCGCCGCGCGTACCGGGCCCGGGTCGACCAGTACAAACGGTCGTGGAACATCCTCCGGCAGAACACGCTCGCGCTCGTCGGGATCGGGATCCTCGTCGGGATGGCGTTCACCGCGATCTACGCCCTGACCCAGCCGATCCCGTGGTACCAGCTGACCCTCTACTGCGCGTCCAACCAATCGAACGGCTCGGCGAGCGACTGCCTGACGAGCCTGCCGTCCGTCTGCACCTATCCGGCCGGGTCGCTCCCGCCGCACCCGGGCTGCTACCAGACTCCGTCGGCCTACCCGTCCGTCATCCCTCCGACGATCACGTGGAATCCACCCTCGGCCGGACCGTTGCCGTTCGGTTCGCTGACGCTCGAGGGCGGGCTGCCGTACTTCTACAACACGTTCCAAGGTCTCTTACGAGGGTCCGACTGGTCGCTCATGTTCTCGGTCACGATCGTGGGGGCCGGGGCCCTGATCGGACTCGTGCTGGGGGGTCTCTCCGGCTACTTCGGCGGGGTCCTCGACGAGGTCATCATGCGCCTCACCGACACGTTCCTGGCGGTGCCGGGTCTCCTCCTCATCATCGTGTTCATCACGGCGATCCAGTTCAGCGTGCACTCGCTCTTCGGCCTCGATGAAACGGAGACGTTGATCCTGATCCTGATCATCGGGTTCGTGATCACCTGGTGGCCGTTCTACACCCGCGTCGTCCGGGGCCTGGTCCTCGTCGTGCGCGAGCAGAAGTACGTGGAATCCGCGCGGGCGAGCGGGGCGCGCACCGGACGGATCCTGCGGCGCCACATCCTGCCGAACTCCCTCTACCCCGTCTGGATCCAGTTCGCGCTGGACGTCGGGACCGTGCCGCTCGGGATCGGGGCGATCAACTTCCTCGGATTCCAGATCCTGCCGACCGTCGACTTTCCCGAGTGGGGCGCGATCACCGCGCTCTCCGCGATGGACGTCACCAACTACCTGACGACCTGCCAGCTCCCCTCGGGCTGCATCATCCCCTGGTGGCAGTTGCTGTTCCCGGGCCTGATGCTGACGCTGTTCGCGCTCTCCGTGAACTTCCTAGGGGACGGTCTGCGGGACGCGCTCGACCCGCGGCTGCGCCGCTGACCGGCGCGCGGCGTCGTTACGGCGCCGTCTCGTCCGTCGGCTTCGGCTTCGCCGCGCGCCGGCGGGCGGGCTTCTTCGCCGGCGGGGCGGCCTCGAGCGTCGGGGGCGTCGTCTCCTCCGTCGGCGG
>JASHVP010000087.1 GCA_030044475.1 Thermoplasmata archaeon
GACTTCTACCTGCAGAACCCGTGCGCGCTGATCGAGGCCGACGAGATCCACGCGACGTTCTCGTCCCCGGTCGCCGGGTCGGGCGACCACTTCTCCCTCCCGTGGTACCTCCCCGCCGACGGTCCGGGCGGCCAGGCGAACGCCTTCTCGGGGGTCTACCTCGGGACGATCGTCAGCGGCGACCCTCGCTCGGCCTACAACGAGTCGTACCTGGAGCTGCTCGCGATCCCGAGCGGGTCGGGGTCGTCGTTCCAGTGGGCCCTCTCGGTCGCCGTCCTCTCGTTCGGCAACGCCTCCCGGCTCCCCACCGCCTCCCGGGACTGCGCGAACGGGGAGAACCTCTCGTGGAACGACTCGTTCTTCTGCGAGTGGGACGACCTCGCGAGCAACGACACGATCCCGCTCGGCACCGTGGCGGCCGGGGCCTGGTACTCGTACGCGCTCGCCGGGACGCCCGGGGGGAGCGACGGGCTCACCCTGTGGTTCAACAGCACGGGGGACGCCTCGGTCTCCGACAACCTGACGCTCAACCAGTCGACGACGGGGACGTGGGCGTTCGAGCCGAAGTTCTCGGCCGCGTGCACCGACAGCTGCGACCTCGACTGGGGCCTGACCTACGGGCTCGGGTTCGGCGTCGACGTCTGTCCGCAGTACGTCGAGCTGTTCGCCGGCTGCGACACGTACAACGGGACGATGTGGTCGACGCTGCCCGCGATCGAGCTCGGGGTCCCGGCGTACTTCGCGAACGGGTCGTACTCGGGCGACTACAGCTACTTCTCCCCCGAGTCGGCGTCGGGGGTCTGCAACAACGCGCCGCCGGCGGGCGTGATCGTCGCGGCGTGCGAGGAGTACGCGACCGCCGGCGGCGACGGCACCTACCCGTTCTTCTCCCTGAACGGCAACGGGACGGCCGCGACCCTCTCGTTCGGGGTCGGCGGCGCGACGACCCGGTCCGACTTCGGGGGCGCGACCGGCCAGTTCCTCTCCTCCTCGGGGGCGGGCGACCTCGTCCCGATCGTGCTGACCGACGTCGACGACTCGAGCCAGGCGGGGTACGTCGCCCCGGGCCTCGCGGTCAACGTCAGCGCGCGCGCGACCGACCTCGGGCACGTCGCGGACGTCACCCTCGCCTACGCGGCGAACGGCTCGGCCTGGCAGACGCTCCCGATGGCCCCGACCGGAGGGACCTCCGAGGACGGGACGTACGCGGGCACGGTCCCCTCCGGACCGAACGGGACGATCGTCTACTACGTCAACGCCACCGGCGCGTCCGGCCGGATCACCTCCTTCGGACCGCGGACGCTCGTCCGGGGCCCGCTGCCGCTGTTCTCGGTCCTCGTCGAGGTCACCCCGCCGACGTGCGGGTCGGTCTCGATCGGCACCGCGACCGCCGCGAACAACACCACCCTCTCCCTCTACCCGGGGAGCTACGCCCTCGGGGCGACCGGCTGCTATCCGTACCGGTTCGCGTCCTGGCAGGGGACGTCCCACCTCCTCGTGAGCCCCGCCACCGCCCTCGCCGCCACGCTCACGGTCATGGGGGACGGCACCCTCGTCGCGAACTGGCAGTACTACCGGCCCGTCGAGAACGTCACGCTCTCCGTCACGCCGTCCGGGTGCGGGGTCGTGACGCTGAACGGGACGGGGGTCGCGAACGGGACCGTCGCGCCGCTCCTCTGGGGGATCTCCTACGGGCTCGGAGCGAACCTCACGTGCGCCGCCTACGCGTTCGGCGGGTGGACGGTCACCGGCAACCTCACGGTGCTCGGCCCGACCCTGACGGCGTACGGGAACGGGTCGCTCGTCGCCCAGTTCGTGCCGACGAGCGGCGCCGGAACGGTCACGTTCGTCACGGTCCCCACGGACTGCGGCGGCATCTCGATCGGCGGGGCCGCCTACACCACCGGCGAGTCGATCGCGCTGCCGTACGGGGCGTACGCGATCGCCCCGGCGCCGTGCCGGCACTTTGGCTTCGCGTCGTTCTCCACGACGGGGGGCCTCTCGGTGTCGGGGACGACGCTCCGCGTCACCGGCTCCGGCGAGCTGACCGAGGTCGACTACCATCTGACCGAGCTGTTCGTGACCACCTCCCCGTCGTCGTGCGGCGGGATCCTGCTGAACGGCACCGAGTACACCAACGGCGCCGACATCGTGGTGCAGAACCAGTCGTCGTACACCCTCACGGGGGTCTCCTGCGCGAGCCACTACCTGGAGTCGGTGACCGTCGGCGGGAACCTGTCGCTCGACGGGTCGTTCCTCACCGTCAACGGCAGCGGGACCGTCCTCGTCGTCTCGCTGCCGGGCACCCCCCAGGCGTACATCGGGTTCCTCACGACGCCGGACGACTGCGGTTCGATCGACCTCGCGGGGACGCCGTACGCCAACGGGGCGTTCCTCGCCGTCCCGCCCGGTTCGGCGCTCCCGATCGCCGCGTTCGCCTGCGCCGAGTACGGCTTCGTCGACTGGCAGCTGAGCGGCGAGATCGCGATCGTCGACGGCACCGCGTGGGTGAACGGCTCCGGGGCGATCGAGGCGGTGTTCGCCCCGCTCGTCGGCCTCATCGTCGACACCCTCCCGACGACGTGCGGGTCGGTCTCGATCGGCCCCGCCGGCTACGCGAACGGCGAAGAGGCCGTCGTCACCGAAGGGGTGAGCTACGCCCTCGCGACGACGCCGTGCGCGCACTACGAGCTCTCCGGGTTCGAGACCAGCGGGCCGATCCCGATCGCCAACGGGACGATCGTCGTCGACGGGCCGGCGACGATCGTCGCGGTGTTCGTGCCGACGCCGTACCCCGTGGCGATCGCGACCACCGGGTTCGGCTGCGGCTCGGTCTCCGTCGCGAACGTCGTCGCGGGGAACGACGCCGTGCTCAACGAGACGTTCGGGGCGTACGCGATCGCCCCGGAGCCGTGCCGCACCAGCGCGTTCGCCGGGTGGACGACCGCGGGGAACCTCTCCATCGCCGGGACGACGCTCTTCGTGAACGGGAGCGGGACCGTCACGGCCGCGTTCCAGCCGATCGCGCCGTCCCTCTCCCTCGCGGCGCCGGGGCTGGCGTACGTGGGGACGCCCGTCCCGCTGTTCGCGGCGGTCGCCGTGCCCGTGGCGGCGACGGGGTACACCTACGTCTGGTCGTTCGGTGACGGGGCGACG
>JASHVP010000088.1 GCA_030044475.1 Thermoplasmata archaeon
GGGGTCGAACCGGCGGGTTTGCACTTTCGTTCGGGATAGGGCTTTTACCGCAAAGCCATATGGGAGAGCAGAGAGGTCGCACGACCCGCTCAGGAGACGGTCGACCATGCTATCGTCAGAGGGGAAGAAGGTCTGGATGGACGGGCGGATGGTCGACTTCGCGGACGCGCGCGTGCACGTCCTCGGCCACACGCTGCACTACGGGGTCGGGGTCTTCGAGGGGATCCGGGGGTACTCGACCTCGCACGGACCCGCGATCTTCCGCCTCAAGGAGCACGTCGACCGGCTGGTGGCCTCGGCGCGCATCTACCATATGCCGATCCCCTACTCGCCCGCCGAGATCGCGCGCGCGATCATCGAGACGCAGGCGGCCAACGACATCCTTCCCTCGTACATTCGCCCGCTCGTCTACCGCGGCGAGCCGGGCCTCGGAGTGAAGAACTCAACCGGGAAGGTCTCCCTCGCGGTGGCCGTCATCCCGGCCAAGAAGTACCTGGGCGAGGGGTCCGAGGAGGGCGTGAAGGCGAAGATCTCCCCGTTCCGCAAGCCCCACTCGGACGCGATCCCGTCGTTCGCGAAGGCCGCGGGCAACTACATCAACAGCTACCTCGCGGGCGTCGACGCCCAGAAGGACGGCTACGAGGAGGCGATCCTCCTCGACCAGGGCGGGTTCGTCGCCGAGGGGACGGGGGAGAACATCTTCCTCGTCCGCAACGGGACGGTCTACACGCCGGGCCTCGAGTCGGACATCCTGCTCGGGATCACCCGCGACTCCGTCCTGCAGATGGGCCGTGACCTCGGCTACCCGGTCGTGGAGAAGCGCCTCTCCGTGAACGAGCTCCTGACCGCCGACGAGGCGTTCTTCTCGGGGACGTACGCCGAGCTCGCGCCGATCCAGGAGGTCGGCCACTATCGCATCGGCCACCAGGTCCCGGGGCCGATCACCCGCGACATCATGGCGCTCTTCCGGCGGATCCTGACGGGGTCGGAGCCGAAGTACTCCGACTGGCTGACCCCGGTGCCCTCGATCTCCGCGCGGACCGCGCCGCGGGCGTCGCGCCGCTGAGACTCACTCGTCGTCGGGCGCGGCCGCTGGTGCGTGTGACGGCGGGTGCGAGCAGGAGTGGGCCTGGGGGTCGGGCCGCCAGACCAGCTCGATCCGGAGCCCCTCCGGACCCCGGAGGAACAGCGACCGGGAGTTCTCGCGCTCCTTCTCACCGATGATCGTCACTCGAGCGCGACCGACGCGGCTCCGCAATCCGGTCCACTCGGCGACCCGGAGCGCGATGTGGTCGACCCCGGCCGGTCCCGCACCGTCCTTCGCGTCGCGCAGTCCGAGCACCTGGTCGCCGAACAGGAGGAACGTGTGGTCGGGCCCTTCGCCGATCACGTCCATGCCGAGCTGCTCGACGAAGAAGCGGGACGCCTTGGCGCGGTCCTTCAGACGGATGTCCACGTGGTCGAATCCGAGGATCCCGAACTCGCGGGGCGCGGTCTTGGCCGGCACGCGCGGCCGACAGCGGTGGGGGCCATTATCCTGTCGGTCGCGGGCCGTCTCGCCGACGGTCGCGTCGGCTGCGACTACGACTTTATCTTCCGACTTTCGCTCGGGGAGCCATTCATGCCCGACCTGCGCGACGCCGAGGCAGAGCTGCGCGCCGTCCTGAAGCGACTCGAACGAGCGACGTCGTTCGCCGAGGTCTTGGCCGAGCGGACCCGGGGCGAGGGCCTCGCCTTCGACCGCCGGACCACGACGGCCACCGCCCATCCCCGTCTGCGCGGTGCGGTCGTCCGCGCCTGGGGCGGAAACCGGTGGGTCGAGGCCGCCTGCAGTGGACTCGAGGCGGCCGCCCTCGGCGCTACCGCGGAGGCGCTCGAGCGGGACCTCGGGAAGGGAGAGACGCAGGGACCCCCTCCGGGGACCTCCTCGACCGCGCGCGGGGAACGCACCGACCGCCCGGCCCACCCGATGTCCGACCTGGGCATCGAGGGGATGCTGGGGGTCGCGAAGGAGATCCTCGGCTGGGCCACCCAGGTCGACGGCGTGCGGGACTGCAACGTCCGCATCGGATGGGACGAGGACGAGCGCTTCTACCTGAACACGGCCGGGGCGCGCTGCTACCAGAAGCTCAGTCGGGCGCACGGAGTCGCCGCCCCGCTGGCGTTCGAGAACGGGCGGGTCGAGTTCGACTTCCTGACCGCGGGCCGCCTCGGGGGACGGGAGGCGCTCGACCAGTTCACGGAACCGGCGATCCGGGCGCTCGCCGAGAGCGCGCGGGCGATGCTGAGCGCGAAAGCGCCCCCGTCCGGCACGATCACCGTCCTGCTCGACCCGAGCGTCTCCGGGACGTTCGCCCACGAGTCGTTCGGCCACGGGACGGAGGCGGACCAGTTCGCCCGCGACCGCTCGTACCTGAAGCCCCTCCTCGGTCAGACGCTCGGACCCGAATTCCTGACACTAGTGGACAACGGGGCGTACCCCGAGGGGTGGGGGTCGATCTACTTCGACGACGAGGGCCATCCGGGGCAGCGAACGGTGATGGTCGACCACGGCCGGTTCATCGGGGCGCTCCACGACCGGGAGACCGGGATCCCGACCGGGTCCCCGGCGACCGGCAACACCCGCCGGGCCGACTTCCAGAGCCGGGCGTTCGTCCGGATGACCAACACGTACGTCGAGCCGGGCGACTGGAGCCTCGAAGAGCTCGTCGCCGAGGCGAAGGACGGGGTCCTCCTGGAGAACGCGACGAGCGGCATCGAGGACCCGCTCGGCGGGCAGATGCAGCTCAAGGTCAAGCACGGCCGCCGGATCGAGCACGGCCGCCTGACCGACCGGGTCGGCTCTATGGCCCTCTCGGGGCGGGTCCTCGACGTGCTCCGATCGACGCGCGGGGTCGGAAAGTCCGACGACTTCACGATCGACCCCGGGTTCTGCGGGAAAGGGCACTCCGACATGCTCCCCGCCGGTACGGGGGGCGTTTACCTCCTCTCGACGGCGGTCGTGGGGGTCGCATGACGCCCCCCGCCGAGAGCGCGGACACCGCGTTTCGGGTGGCGGACCGGTTGCGGGCCGAGGGACCGTGGGAGGTCTTCGCCCAGCGGATCCGCCGCTTCGAGATCCACTTGAACGGACGGGCGATCGAGCTCGAGCGGGCCCCGGTCCTCCTCGAGGGGTACGGGATCCGGCTCTTGCGGCCGCGTGCGGAGAAGATCGGAACCGGCTTCCAGGCGTCGAACGACCTCTCGGACGAGGGGATTCGGGAAGCGGTCGGCGGCGCGGAGTCGGTGGCCGCGCGGTCGGAGTTCCCCGCCCAGTCGATCCGCCTCCCCGGACCCTCCGCGACGGGACGCGGGGACGTGCCGGTGTTCGACGAGACCCTCTGGGACCGGCCGCTCGAGACCGCCCGGTCGTACGTCGAGGCGACGTTCCGCGCCTTCGACCCCCACCGGAACGAGGTGCTGAGCTTCGGTTCGGTCAAGGTCACCCTCGTCGAGACGTCGATCGCGAACTCCGCCGGCCTCCGGGTACGATACCCCCACACGGTGGTGGAGACCGAGTTCGCGGTGAAGGCGACGGGCGGCCCCGAGGGAGCGGGGCCGGGGGAGTACTGGGTCACCGACATGGCCCGCCGACTCGACCCGGCGGCGCTGCCGGGGCAGGTCGCCGACTGGTGCCGCTTCGCGCAGGACGTGCGACGCGCGAAGCCGCCCCCGACCGGGGACCTCCCGGTCGTCCTCCCGACGTCGCTCACGATGACGATCCTCCCGACCGTGCTCGGGTTTCAGTTCACGGGCGGGGCCCGCCTCCGGGAGATCGCTCCGCCGGTCGGCGCCAAGCTCGGGGTCGACGGGTTGCACGTCTTCGACGACGGGCGGTTCCCATGGTCGGTCGCCTCGGGCCCGACCGACGACGAGGGCGCCCCCGCGGGACGCCACACGTTGCTCCGCGACGGGGCGGTCTCCGAGCTGCTGTACGACTCCCTGCGGGGGGCGGCGTTCGACGCGCCATCGACCGGGAACGCCGTCCGGGGGCTCGGCTTCGGCTACCGCGACCTCTACAAGTTCACCCACCCGCCGGGCGAGCACTCGACCACGATCGTCATCGAACCGGGGTCGGGTGGGAGCGACGCGGAACTGGTCGAGGCCGCCGGGGACGGGATCTGGCTCCAGCAGCTGGGCTGGGCCGTGCCGGACCAGGTCTCGGGGGTCTTCGGCGGCGAGATCCGGATCGGGTACCGCATCCGGGGCGGGAAGCTCGCGGAACCGGTGCGGGGGGGAACGGTCGGAGGGTCCGCGGTGGCCCCTCCGGGGAGCCCCTCGGTGCTGGCGAGCCTCGCCGGGATCGGCTCCGAGCAGCACCTCGTCGGCGACCTCGCCGCCCCGACGCTCCTCGTCCGCCCCCTCTCGGTCTCGGGGGCGTGACGGCCTAGCGCGCCTCTTTCCCCTTCGGGAGCTGCAGCAGGATCGTCCCGCACCGCGGGCACCGCAGCCCCGGGAGGTTCGCCGAGTAGGTCCCCGCGAAACCGGTCCCGACGAGGACCTCGAGACCGACCGGCCGCAGCCGCCGCGCCGTCGCCTCCTTCGCCCAGAACAGGCCGGAGCCGTTGGTGGTGGTCACGAACCCCGGCTCGAGGGGTCCCGAGCACGTGGCGCACTGCGTCGTGGACATCGGACGATCTCGCGTCGGGGACCGGGCGGGGGTATCTTTGGTTTGCGGCCGAACGGACGGCGGTCCGCGGGTCGGGGCTCGCCTTTAGATAGCCGCCGGAGCGTGTCCGGACGGCCACGGGCCAGGAGGGTCACGGGAAGATGGCAACCGATGCGTCCGCCAGCGTCCCGGAGGCCCGCTGAAGCTCGGCCCGTGCCGTCGCGGCGCATCGATCGCTCTTCTCGCGAGCCGACCAGCCCGGGCCGGGAACCCCGATGCCCAACGACGGCTACCTCGACGAGAGCGTGCACTGGAAGGTCCGCAGCGGCCGGGTCGGCTTCGCCGAGCCGACCTACGGCGAAGTCGCTGACGCGATCCTGGACGGCGGGCCGGCCACGGAGGTCGGCCAGCGTCTCGGCTCCGGGAAGGAGGCGGACGTCTACCTGTGCCGGAACGGACGGCGCCCCGTGGTGGTCAAGGTCTACCGGCAGTACCGGACCGTCCACGTCGGGGGCCGCCGGATCCCGCTCGAGTCGATGGGCCAGCGGGCCTCGCGGGAGTTCGAACTGCTCGGGTACGCGTGGCAAGGGGGCGCGCGCGTCCGCGAGCCGGGGCGACGAGTCGAG
>JASHVP010000089.1 GCA_030044475.1 Thermoplasmata archaeon
TCGGCGGTTCGGCCATCGAGATCTACCTCTCATCCGATCAATACACGTCTGACGACGTGGATCTGGTCGGTCAGCAAGAGCGGATTTCCCGAGTGCTGAGGCGCTGGAAGTTCCGAAGGTTGGAGGGTCGGGACCAGCGGATCTACTGGTTCAAGGACGGGATCGGGCTCGTCGATCTCGTGGGGGCGGGTGACCGATCAGGTCTCCGACCCCAAAAGATCGAAACGCCATACGGCCCCGCTCTGATCAGCGCAGTCGAACCTTTGATCCTCCGCCGCCTTGTGAGGGCGCACCGCGAAGGTTCTCCCGAGCTATTCGACCAAGCCGTGAAACTCGCCACGGAACGACAACTCGATTGGGATTATCTGACCGCTATGGCGAATTACGAACGGATTTCGTCCCTTCTCCGTCGGCTGCGGAAACGCGTTCAAGGCTAATTCAATCCCTCGCCGGGCGATGCGCAACCTCGATTTCACCTCGGCCGTGACCGCCCCCGGCCTCGGTCGGCCGGCTCAGCGAGTTGTTGGTCGGTTCGGTCCTCGCTGGACGGCCGACGGCGCGGCTCCAACCTCGGCGTTCGCCGTCTTCCGCGCGATCGTCCGGTGGACGACGACTTCGAAGTCTCGTCCCCAGGGGCGGGCCGCCCCCTCGGGGGACCTTCCGGGCTCTCCCCACTTGGAGCCAAAGTGCAACAGCGTCAGGATGACCGGAAGTACGTCCGCTCCCTTCGGCGTCAGATGCCAGAGAGTGTACCCTCGGTGCTGCTCCGCGCGCGCGATGAATCCGCTCGCTTCGAGCTCTCGGAGCCGCATGGCGAGGATTCGCTTGCTCATCCCCGGGGACTGCCGTCGCAGGTCGTTGAACCTCTGCGCGCGGCCGATCGCGATGTTCGTGAGGACGAGGAGCGCCCACTTGCGCCCGAGTACTCCCAGACTCGACTGGATCGGATACGCGAGGAAGTTGACGTGGACGCGGATGCGCCCCGGGCTCCGGTGGGAGGAGGTCACGAGCGTCCTACTTTCATTCGCCTACGGGGCCAAATAGTCCGCGGCCGATGAGTCCGCCACGAGGGGCGATCCATCATGGTGTTCGTGAAGGACGAAGGGAGCCGGTTCGATGCGCCGATCGACTTTGTGTGGAAGTACATCTTCGGAGGGGAGGGACACGACTCCTCCCACAAGACCACTCGGAACCCGAAGTTCAAGGCGGTCTCGGATATCACCATCGAGTACGGATCGGAACGATACCTTCGGGGGAAGTGGGCCCCGGATCGACTCCGGATCACGATGGTGCCGCCGATCTCGGTCACGACCGAGTGGCTGGACGGAGTTCTGGCCGGCTCGAAATTCGTCTACGTCTATTCTCCCGAGGGAGAGAAGACCCGGATCGACGTCTACGGGGAATTCACGTCGAAGACGCTGCCACCCGCGGAGGTGGAGGCGGCGGCTCGAGAATTCCTCGAGAGCGAGTTCCGAGACGATGCACCCGAGATCAAGACCCAGTACGAGAAGTCGAAGTCGACCCGGAAGTGATCCGCGCCGCCGTCCGAACTGAGGTCCGACTCGGGGTAGCGAGTCACGATCCCGCTCGCCGGCACCCCCCGCCCCTCGGGGGGACGGGATCCGGGAGCGACGGCCCGTCGGTCGGCAGCGCGAACCGGGTCGGCGGATCCAGGATCGTCACCGGTGGGGCGTAGACTCGGGGTGGCCCACCCTCCCCGCGCGCTCTCTCGGGGGGCAGGGCCCGGGGTCTGTACCCGGTCGGCGCTTCCGATCCGGGAAGGCCCCGGACCGGGTCCCGTTCGAGGAGGTCAGGGGTTCGGCGGAGGGCTCGCTTCCGAGGCGGGCCCACCGGCCGGACCGAGGCCCGACGTACTGCCGGGGGCCGGGGTTGGCGTCGGAGGCTGCTTCTTGCGACGCCGGCCCGCGAGCAGGATCAGGACCAGGAGGGCGGCGACGATCGCCGCGATGACGATCCAGAGCCAGTAGCTCCCGAGTCCGCCCGAGTTGGTGCTGCTCCCGCCCGGCGCCCCGAACTTGACCGAGATCGCCACCGGGGCCCCCGCGACCGAGAACGGCCCTCCGGCCGAGGTCGTCCAGTTCTTCGAGTTGGAGGCGGCGGTGAAGTCGTAGCTTCCGTTGTTGAGCTCGGCCACGAGCTGCGTGCCCGACGACGCCGTGACGGTGGCGGAGAGACCCGGCTGTCCGGTGATGTTCACGTACCAGCTCACGCCGATCGGGAGACCGGTCTCCGTGAAGGTGACGGCGTACGGGTAGGGGGCGGTGGAGGAGAACGGCACCGAGACGTTCAGGGCGAGACCGTCCACCGTGAACGACTTCGGAGAGGGCGTCGTCCAATCCTTGGCGCCCGTGGCCGCGACGTAGCTGTACGTCGCGTTCGACAGGTCGATCGAGAGCGTGGTCCCCGACGACCCGGAGACGGTGGCGGTGAGGCCGGGTTCCCCGGTCACGTTCACGTACCACGTGGAACCGCTCGGAAGACCCGTCTCCGTGAACTGCACCTCGTACTCGCGGACCGAGGGGGACGTGAAGGGGACCGCGATCTCGAGATTGTAGCCGTCGACCGTGAAGCTCCCCGACGCGGTCGTGGTCCAGCTCGCGTTGTTCGACGCGGCCACGAACGAGTACGTTCCGTCCTCCAGTTCCAACGCGAGCGACGTGCTGGACGACCCCGGGAGCGTGGCCATGAGGGAGGGCTCGCCGGAGACGTTGACGTACCAGGTCGTCCCCGACGGCAGGTTGCTCTCCACGAACTCGACCTCGTACTCCGCGGAGCTCGGGGCGAACGCGATGGTCTGGGTGACCGGCATGCCCGCCACGGTGACGATGCCGTCGCCCGGGGTCGCGCTGTACCCCGCGAACGCCCCGACCTCGAAGTCGAACGTCCCGTTCGGCTCCGTGAAGTTGATCGTGGTCGACGTGCTCGACTCGCTCCAGTAGTTCAGGTCCACCGACCAGTTCGAGAGCGAGGGCAGGCCGGTCTCGACGAAGGTGACGGAGACGGTCGGGGCGGTGGTCGAGCTGTAGACGATCGACACGACCTGGTCCGTCCCGGAGACGTTCACCGTGCCGCCCGAGATGGACGGGGTGTACGCCCCGATGGTGTAGGTCGTGAAGTCGTACGACCCGTTCGCGACCCACGCCACCGCGGCGGAGCTGTAGGACGCGACGTACTCGTCGTAGAGGTAGACGTACCAGTAGGTGCCGCTCGGGAGCCCGGATTCGTCAAAGGTGACCGACCAGACCTTGGTGAAGTTGATCGTCACGGTCAGGTTCTCGCCCACGATGTCGAAGTACCCGTACGACGGCGACGCCGTGTAGCCGGTCACGAGGACGGTGAAGTAGTAGCTCCCGTTCGCCTCCTCGAAATTGATCGTCGCGGACGTGGTGTTCTGGAGGACCAGCGTCGCGTTCGGGAGGTCGACCTCCACCGCCCAGAGGGCCCCCGCGGCGAGCCCCGACTCGGCGAACGTCAGGGTGTACATGGGGGCGAGCGAGAACACGATCGCGACGGAGACGTTCGCCCCGGCGACGGTGAGCGATCCGTTGGCGGGGGTCGCGGTGTAGTCCCACACGGGTTCGACCGTGAAGTTGTACGAGCTGTTCGCGACCGAGAAGTTGAGGTACGGCGTGTACGAGCCCAGGTAGACGGAGGCGGTCAGGTTCACCAGCGTCGCGTACCAGTAGGTGTCGAGGGGCAGCCCCGTCTCGACCAGCTGCACCGTGAACAGCTCGGTGAAGTTGATGTCGACCGTGACCGGCGCCCCGGCGACCACGAAGTAGATGGTGTACGGGGCCGAGTAGCCGGGGATCGAGGTCGGCACGATGTCGTCGGAATAGGCCGAGGCGTTGGGCAATTCGAGCGTGAACGACGCGTTGACGGTGGCGTTGTAGTAGTACCCGAAATTGGTGTTCGTCCCCCCACCCCAGGAGGTGCCGGACGGCAAGCCGTTCTCGACGAAGGTGACGGGGTAGAGCGGCGGAGGAACGAAATCGACGAGGACGGTCACGGCCCCTCCGTGGACGACGAAGGTGCCGGCCGGCGGGGAGGCGAGGTAGAGCCCGATCTCGCCCGTGGTGTAGTTGTACGTCCCGTTCGCGAGGGAGGCCAGGTCACCGAGCGGGGTGGTCGTCGTCAGGTTCTCCAGGATCCCCTGGGACGCGTTCGTGACCTGGACCCACCAGTTCTGGTAGGCGGGGAGTCCGGTCTCATTGAACGTCACCGGGTAGACGAGCTGGTGGAAGATCACCCGGATGTAGACGGGGCCCCCGTTCACCGAGTAGCCGGCCGCCGACGGACCGGTGTACCCGGGGATCGCTCCCGCCGAGTAGGTGTACGTCCCGTTCCCGAGCGAGAATCCGATGGTCCCGGTGCCGTTGGCCACCGTTCCCGTCTTCGTCGTGCTGTGCGTCGTGATGCTCCAGGAGGCACCGTCGAGCAGGCCCTGCTCCTGGAAGTCGACCGCGTAGGGCCCCTTCGTCGCCGCGACCCCGACGCTGAGCACCTGGCCGACCCAGGTGAAGCAGTCGCTGCCGCCGGAGACGATCTCCGCCGTGGTGCTGTTCGAGCCGAGGGTGACGTTGACGAGGTAGCTCTTCGTGTCCGAGAGGTTCCCGTAGCTCCAGATCGCGGTGCTCTCGTGCGGGTCGCTCCCCGGGAACGCGTTCGCGTCGATCGTCGTTCCGTTCCAGACCGCGGAATTGCCCGGGAGCTGGCCGTCCGCGACGATGTAGGTCGTCTTGGCGAGCGTGGAGTTGGTGGTGCTGTAGTTCAGCTGGGCGTCCTCGTAGTTCGGCGCGGGGGTCCCGACGGGGGAGGCGCCCGTGTAGACCGTCACCTGGTGGATCTGGGAGGAGCTCGCGTTGTCGAAGATCGCGACGAGGGAGCAGCTGTCGTCCAGCGGCGCGATGGTGCTCGCGCTCCAGGGGTCGGCCCCGCTCGTGACCCCGGAGGGGAACGACGTCAGGTTGTTGATCCCGTTGATGACATCGGGGGTCACGTCCGCGATGAACGTGTAGATGTACGTGGGAGACCAGCACGGGGACGGCGTGGCGTACGCCGTCCAGGTCCCGGTCACGTTGACCCCGTTGATCGTTCCGTACGCGGGAGGGACCGAGTCGTTGAGGATCGACCAGATCATGTACGCCGCGACCAGGTTCGAGGTCGACCCTCCCGGCCAGGTCAGGTTGACCTGCCCGTAGCCCTGGTCCCGAAGCGCGGCGCCCTTCGCCACGTACCCGTACGGCCCGGTGTAGACGGCGTAGGGAGTCACCTGAGAGTTGAACAGGGGGGACGAGCCCGTCGGGAGGGTCCCCCGGGGCGTCGTCGGGGACGAGGCCTTCGCCGGGGAATCGCCTCGGTTCCCCGTCCCCAAGCAAGTCCCGGCCACGGCCGCGGAGCTCTGGGCCAGAGTCGTGTGGGTCGCCACGCTCGCGACCGCGGCGGAGGGGGTCGCCGCCCCCGCGGCCGAGGGGGCGCCGGACGGGCGGGCCAAGGTCCCCGGCACCGCCCACGCGCCGACGATCATGAGAAGGGCGACCCCCACGGCCACCGGGATCGCCCAGTGGAACTTCGTCGAGGGGTGCCCCCACAACCCCGTCGGGCGAGGACCGGGGGAGGGAGGGGACCCCGGAGTCGGCTCGTCGGACGGCCAGCGGCTCGCGGCGTCGATCGGTATCGGCATGGAACTTCCGTGGGCGAGGCGGGACCCCGTTCGCGGGATAAACCCTTCGTCGCCGCGCGACCGCCGCGGAGTGCGTCGGCCCGAGACCGCGTCCGCCGTCGGACGGGGGGCGGCCGGGACTCCTTCCTCGCACGTCGGCGGGTCAATGGGGCCGGTCGACGCGGACATTCCGTTCACCCGATCGCGTAGAGAACGTCTCCACTCAGCGAGGTCACGTAGAGCTCCCCGTTGAACGGGTCGTACTCGATGCCGCCCGGGGCGGTCCCGACGGGGAGTTTGATCGACTGGGCGACGGCGAGACCCTGGATCACCGACACGTTGTTCGCGTAGTCCGCGACGTAGATCGCGAGCTGGCTCTGGTCCCACCCGATGTCCTGGGTTCCGGACGTGCCCGGCTTCTTGAGGGCGATCGAAGCGTGGCTCCCGCCCCAGCCGTTCAACGCGGTCACGTTGGACCCGGTCCCGGACGTCACGTAGTCGAGCTCGTCGACCGGGTCGAAGGCGACCGCGATCGGTTCCGTTCCGACGCCGGTGTTCGCGAGGACGGTGAAGTTGGCCGCCCCGAGGACCGTGACGGTGTCACTGCCCGAGTTCGCGACCAGCAGGGTCGAGGTGTGCGGGTCATACCCGATCGAGATCGGTCCGGATCCCACCGGGACGGTTCCCGTGACGCTCCCGGTCGCGTTGATCAGGGAGATCGTGGACCCACAGGAGTTGGGGACGACGATCACACCCCCCGCGGGGTCGAATATCGGCGCTTGGGGGCATCGGAACGTGGACGAGTTGATCGTTTGGACGATCGTCGTTCCCGAGATCGCGTACACGCGGTCCAGCGCGTAGTCCGTCACATACACGAGATTGTTCACGGGGTCGAACGCGCCGCCCAACGGTTGCGACCGCGACGGGAGCGGGATCGTCGCGAAGACGGTGCACACCGACTTCACGACCGAGATGTTGCCCGCGAACTGGTTCGAGACGTAGAGGTAGTGGTTGACCGGGTCGTACGCGGGGAACACCGCGTGGAGTCCGACCGCGCAGGTGCGGAGGTCAGCCCCCGCACGAAGGGAGGTGGTCAGCCCCGCCGGACGCTCGATCGCCGCCCCGGCGCTGACCACCGCGATCCCGAGACCGACGACGATCCCCACCAGCGCCCACCGTTGAACACTCCGTCGCCACCCAAGCATACCGCCACGACCCTCCCGGAGCGGGTCGGGCCGGCAGACGGGGACTGGGTATTTTCAGGTTGTGAAACACCCAAAAACCGCCGAATCGAGAGACTCCGGCATGGGGGCGGAATCCCCGGGCAGCGGCCGCCCCGGAAGGCCCCAACCGGGCCGTTTCCCGCGGTGCCGGCGGACCCGGGCCCGCGGGGGCGCGCTCGGACGCTTCGATCCTCGGGGGGTTCCCTCGCGGGACGGCGGGGATGGCTGGAATCCTTATGCGCGACCCTCGTCCATGCCCAACGATGCCGCGAACCCCCGAAGTCAAGCCGTCCATCCTCCGGCCGGGCGGGAAGGCGCCCGAGTTCACCCTGCACACCACACCCGACCAGACCGTCTCCCTCAAGGACTTCCGGGGGCGGCCCGTCGTGCTCGCCTTCTACCCGGCCGACTGGAGTCCGGTCTGCGCCGACCAGATGGGCCTCTACGCGCAGGTCATGCCGGAGTTCAAGAAGTTCGAGGCCGAGGTGCTCGGGATCTCGGTCGACGGGATCTGGTCTCATCTCGCCTTCTCGAAGGACCGCCGGCTCAACTTCCCGCTGCTCGCCGACTTTGAGCCGAAGGGGGCCGTCTCGCGGGCCTATGGGGTGTACGAGTCGCGCACGGGAGAGTCGGCCCGAGCGCTGTTCGTGATCGACCCGAAGGGGACCATCCGTTGGAGCTTCCTCTCGCCGGATGGGGTCAATCCGGGGGCGGACGGGATCCTCTCGGCGCTCGAGAAGCTGGAGTGAGGGCCCGTGGCCAAGACCTACCTCCCGCCGAAGCTCACCCTGCCCGTCGGGGAGCGGGACCACGCGGAGGGCGCGCCGAAGGCCCCCGTCGTCCTCGTCGAGTACGGGGACTATCAGTGCCCGTACTGCGGGGCCGCGTACCCGGTGGTGAAGCGGGTCCAGAAGGAGCTCGGGAGCGAGTTGCGGTTCGTGTTCCGCAACTTCCCCATCACGAACGCGCATCCGTTCGCCGAGTGGGCCGCGGAGACGGCCGAGGCCGCCGCCGCCCAGGGGGAATTCTGGCCGATGCACGACTTCCTGTTCGAGAACCAGCGGTTGCTGGGGGACGACGCTCCGTTCGCGAGGGCGGAGGCGAAGCTCGGGCTGGACGTCGCGCGGGTCGAGCGCGAGGTCGCCCAGAAGGCGTACCTTCCCCGGATCGAGGAGGACTTCCTGAGCGGCGTTCGGAGCGGCGTCAACGGCACGCCGACGTTCTTCATCGACGGAGTCCGGTACGACGGGCCGGCGGAGTTCGAAGCGCTCGTCGCCGAACTGCGCCGCCGACCCGGTCGATCTCGCTAGCGCCCCGACGGCGTCCCTCCCCTCCGGGGGTCGGACGGTCGCGCCTCGGAGCGCGGCGCCGGACGGGGGGGCGCCCTCGAGACGCTCCCGCGGAGGAGCCGTCCCATCGAGTCACCGGCAGGCCTTAACTCGGTTCTGGGAATTCTGACGGCGTGCCCGGCACCCGTCGCCTTGCCGCCATCGTGTTCACCGACATCGTCGGGTACTCGGCCATGGCCCAGGAGGACGAGGCGCAGGCCCTGGAGGCGCTGGCCACGCACAATCGCCTGCTCCGCCCGATCTTCGCGACCCACCGAGGTCGGGAGATCAAGACGATGGGCGACGCGTTCCTCCTCGAGTTCGGCAGCGCGCTCGAGGCGGTCGAGTGCGCGATGGAGATGCAACGGCAGCTCCGCACTTCCCAGCTCGCCGGCCCCGGAGACCGGCCGGTCCAGATCCGGATCGGCATCCACGTCGGGGACGTGGTCGAGGAGAACGGCGACCTGCTGGGCGACGCGGTGAACATCGCCTCGCGCATCCAGACGCTCGCGACCCCGGGGGGGATCTGCCTGTCCCGACAGGTCTTCGACCAGGTGCAGAACAAGCTCCCGGTCGTCTTCGTGAAGATGCCGTCGGTCTCGCTGAAGAACATCGAGCCCCCGACCGACATCTATCGGATCCAGGGGGACGCCCGCCCGCGGCGGCCGGCGTCCCTCCGCCCCGATGCCTCGGACGAGCGGCATCTGGCGGTCCTCCCGCTCGCCAACGTGAGCCACGAGGTCGGGGACGAGTACTTCGCCGATGGGCTCACGGACGAGCTGATCTCCGTGCTCTCGCAGGTCCGGGGCCTCAGCGTCATCGCCCGCAGCTCCGTGATGCAGTACAAGCACGCCCCCAAGCCGGTCGCGGAGGTGGGCGCCGAGCTCGGCGTCGACGTCGTGCTCGAAGGCAGCGTCCGGCTCTCGGGGAATCGCGTCCGGGTGACCCTCCAACTCGTGGACGCGGAGACCCAGCGCCACCTCTGGGCGGGCAGCGTGAGCCGCGACCTCGACGACGTCTTCGAGGTGCAGTCGTACGTCGCCTCCCGGGCGGCCCGCGCCCTGCGCCTGACCCTCGGCCGGACGCGCCGCTCGACCCCGCCCCCGCCTCCGAAGCCGAACCCGCGGTTCGGGAAGGTGACGGTCGGCGACGCGTACGACGCCTATCTCCGGGGGCTCTCGGCGGCGAACCGGATGTCGGACGAGGGCCCGGCGGAGGCGTTCCGCTGGTTCGAGCGCGCGACCCGGCTGGACCCGGGCCTCGCCGACGCGTACGCGGCCTGGGCCGACCTGTACACGATCGCCGCGGGCGACCACTTCTCGATGCAGGAGGCGATGCCGCGAGCGAAGGAGCTCGCGGCCCGCAGCCTCGCCCTCGACCCGGACTCGTCCGACGCCCACGCCGCCCTGGCGAACATCGCGATGCAGTTCGACAACGACTGGGGGCTGGCCGAGGCCGAGTTCGTCCGCGCGATCGAGCTCAATCCGAGCAACGTCTCCGCCTATCGATTCTACGCGACGCTCCTGCGGGCCCTCGACCGGTTGGACGAGTCGATGGACGCCTACCGCCACGCCATCCGCCTCGACCCGGCGGGCCACGATCGGATCGCCCTCGCGTGGGCCGAACTCGAGGCCGGCCAGGTCGCGACGGCGCTCGAGAGCGTGGAGCAGATGCCGACGGAGGGACACCACGCCCGGCACCACCACCAGATCCTGGGGGTGTTCTACCTGGCCGCCGGACGTCGGAAGGAGGCTCTCCAGGCCTTCTCGGCCTCGCCCGAGCCGAGCACCGACGACGAGCGGTGGAATCGGGCGCTGACGGGCGCGCTCCTGGGTCGCCCGAAGCTGGCCCGCGATGTGTTGCAGGAGTACGAGCGGGGGGAGAGCAAGTCGTACACCTCCCGCGCCCACTCCGCCTTGATGTACGCCGCGGTCGGGGACCCGGGGCGAGCGCTCGACCTCCTCGAGCAGGATACGCGATCCGGGGACCGGGTCCTCTGGCTGTACTATCGCCACCTGGCGTTCGACCCGATTCGCGGCGACCCGCGGTTCCTCGCCCTGCTGCGCGAGATGGGGCTCCCGGTCCGCCCGCTCCGGGGCGGGAAACCCCCCAACGGGTAGAGGACCCGACGGCGACCGGAGTTCGGGCGGGGGGGGCCCGTCCTCCGCCGGTTTCGGACGCGGGGGAGCCTTCCCCATCGAGGGCGCGTTGCCGGGGATAAATAGCCCTTCCGGATTCGTGGGGCATGCCTCGAACCCGCACTCCGAGCCGAGAGAGCCAATTCGCCAAGGCGGTCCTCACGCAGAACCTTCAGGTCCGCCCGGGCGAGAACGTGATCATCGAGGGGTGGAGCCGGATGCTCCCCTGGGCCGCCGCGCTCGCGCGCGAGAC
>JASHVP010000090.1 GCA_030044475.1 Thermoplasmata archaeon
CCCGGAGTACAGCTTCGACCCGAGGTACCCGAGCACGTAGACGGAGTAGTTGCCGTAGGGGAGCGCGACCGAGGCGACCCCCGCGCTCGAGGTCATCGCGACCGTGCCGTTCGACGCCGCGTCCTTCAGCGCGTCCAGCGGGGAGAGCGACGCGTTCACGAACGACGGGGCGGGGGTGAACCGCACCGGAAGGTTCGCGGCGGGCACGCCGTTCAGCTCGACCGTGACGGAGACCGGGGACGACGCGACGACGGTCAGGTTCGCCTGGACCGTGGCCCCCTCGGTCGCGATCGCGACGGGGACGGCCGCCGAGCGGTACGGGGTGCCCGCGAGCGTCGCCGAGAGCGAGTAGTTGCCCGGGGCGAGGCTCCCGATGGTGAAGTTGCCGTTGGCGTTCGTCGTCGCCGAACCGACGAGCCCGGACGCATTCGTCAGGACGACCGTCGCGCCGGGGATGACCTCGGCGGCCGGGCCGGTGACGATGCCGGAGACGCTCCCCGGCGTCAGCGGGGCGGACGCGTTCACCACCTGTCCCGCTTCGACCGTCACGGACGATTGGGTGTAGTTGTGGCCCCCCGCGAGCACCGAGTACTCGTAGACGCCCGGCGGGACGTTCTGGATCTGGAACGTACCGCTCGGGTCGACCACGGCCGTGAGCTTCGAGAGGTTCGCGCCCCAGAAGACGACCTGCGCGCCCGCGGCGACGGGGTCGACCTCCGGGTTGAAGGTCGTATTGTTCGCGACGTTCCAGAAGACCGTCCCCTCGAGGGTCGACGCCCCGAGGTGGATCGCCTGGTAGAGGTTCTGGGCGTCGAGGCTGTAGCCGATCGCGTTCGGGACGTAGATCTTGAGCGAGTCGAGCACGATCGCGCCCGCCTGGTCGAGGCCGCTGAACGTCCCCTCCGTCACGTTGACCGTGTCGTTGCCCGGTGGGAGGACCAGCGAGTACGAGCCGTCCGACCCCGTCACGACCGTCTGGTGGGGGATCCCCCACTGGTCGTAGACCGTGAGCCGAACGCCCGAGACCGGGCGCCCGTTCGGGAGCGACACGACCCCGATCATCGGCTCCCCGGGGTAGTAGGCGAGCATCGACTCGCCGCCCTCGAAGTAGCTGATCGCCGAGGTGTCCACGGTGCCGTTCGTCTGGTTCGCGATCCGCTTGGCGGCCGGCGTGTTCGCCGCGACGAAGCACGCGGCCCCGCTCGGGGCGTTCTTCTGGCCCGGGCAGACGTAGGCCGTCTGGTAGACGACCATGAAGTGCTGGAGCATCCACCCGGGCTCGATCGGCTCGTCCGCGGCGGCTCCCTCGAGGCCCGGGATGCCGCCCGACAGCCCGATGTCGGTCCCGTTGTACCCGATGTACGTCCGGTAGATCATCGAGTTGTAGAACGGTGCGAAATAGTTGATGTTGTACTGGACCGGGGTGATGCCCGGGGGCACGGCGTCGGCGGGGTAGGTGTTCCCGTCCGACCCGAGCACGGTGACGTTGAAGAACGTGTCCGGGAGCCCGGCCGAATCGATGACGCGCCCGGTCAGTTCCGCGGGCGCGTAGTAGATGCCCGTGTCGGTTCCGCTGAACGGGAACACCCGGGTGTCGGCCATCGCATAGCGAATCGTCCAGCCCGTGTACGCCTGAATGTTGTCGTAGACCTGCGCGACGCCCGACAGCGGGAGCGCGGACGCGATGTAGTACTCGACCGCGAGGTACATCGCGTTGTCGAGCGTCAGGGTCGACGGGTCGACCGGGAGGTACCGCTCGGGGTGCGCGACGACGAGGTTGTAGTCGTAGCTCTCGTTGACGAGGAGGTTGTGGAGCGTGGTGAGGTTGAGGCCGTCCCCCGCGAGGATGGTGTTCAGGCTCTCGGGCAGGTACGCGAGGCCGGTGTCCCGCTGCTCGGCCTGGAGCAGCGTCGTCGCGAGGACGGAGATCGCGAGCGATTCGTTCTGGGCGAGTAGGAACTGGCCCGCCGGGTCGATGCCGTTCTGGAAGTTGTCGGCGACGCTGGGATGCTGCCCTTGGTCGATCGCCTGGAACCCGTAGTCCCACCAGCTGATGAACGCCGGACGCGACGCCTCGGGGATGTTCGTGTCCTGCGTCGCGAGCCAGTTGTACCCGGCGCTGTCGTACTGGTTCGGCGTATCGAGCGAGACCCCCGCGGCCCCGAAGATGTTCGACGCGGGCGCGGACTTGTTCAGCGACAGCCAGGACGGGACGGTGTCGGCGACCTGCGTCGCGAACTGGTCCTTGGTGTTGCCGGGGATCCCCGCATCGATGGAGATCCAGATGTTCGGTACGATCAGCATCACGACCAGCGCCAGGATCGCGACGTGCCGGACCTTGAACGCCCGCCGAAAGGCCGCGAACTGGCTGCGCCGGTCGGAGAGCGAGGCGACGGTGCGCCGCAACTCGGGATAGCCGCCGACGTCGAGGGCCCGCCGGATCGCCTCCGCGGGCAGCAGGGCGAACGCGGGCGACCCGAGGAGGAAGAACTTCGCCGCCGAGATCGGGAGATAGATCGAGAGGATGGAGAAGACGAGGAAGACGACCATGTACCGCTTGAAGCGGTTGTGCACGAGCAGGTACAGGCAGATCGCGACGCCGGCGAAGGCCAGGAAGAACGTGACGACGCCGTAGCCGATGACGAGCTCGTCGACCGAGGGGGCCTGGGCCTCGGCGACGGTCGAGTAGATGAGGTTCTTGACGAAGTACCCCTGCCCCGTGACCACGCTCGTGAAGTAGGTCGGGTTGACGACCGCGAGGCCGAGGGCGGCGAGGCCGAACAGCCCGATGAGCATCGGGATCGAGACGACCCACGGCACGTCCCGGAGCAGGAGGAACGGCAGGAGGAGCGCCAGGACGCCGAAATACAGCAGCAGGGGCAGGTCGAACCAGACCGCGAACTGGTGCTGGACGAGGTAGTACGGGACCGCCATCGGGAATCCGACCAGCCCGACGATCCAGGTCACGACGTAGAGCCCGAACGAGTCGACGCGGCGGACCCGCTCCGCCACCATCGAGATGAGGACGGTGAAGCCGATGACCACGACGGCGTACGTGTACCCCTGCCAAGCGAGCGCCAGCGCGCCGAGCGACACCCCGGTGAAGACGGCCCACTTCACCGCGTTCCGTTCGGTCCGCAGGAAGTTGCGTAAGCCCGGCAGGTACTGCTTCGGGTCCCGGTAGCTCTCGATCCAGCGGCGGCTCCCGACCGCCTTCACGGTCCGGATGTACGAATAGACGGTGACGAGGATGAGGAAGGTGTAGAACGAGAGGTAGTTCGCGTAGCCGAAGATCGACGAGTCGATGTTCGCGCTCAGGAACGGGAAGATCAGCGCCGCGATGAGGCCCATCCGGCGCCCGCTGACCTCGCGCCCGATCAGGTAGACCGGAAAGACGCCGAGCGCGGCCCAGAGCGGTCCCTGCAGGTCGAGGAACCAGGACCCGGCCACGACGGCGTTGCCGCCGAAGAACGGAGCGAAGACCAGTCCGAGGATCGCGTTCATCCAGTCGAACAGCGGTTCCCGCGGGTTGATCGCCCCGATCGGGTACTTGAGCATCGGGTCGTGGATCAGGTTCGTGTGGTTCAGAATGATGTACTGCATCACGCGCGAGTGGTAGTACGAGTCCGACCCGCCGCCGTAGGTGTACAGCGGCCCCCACTGCACGATGATGGGGTACGCCCAGATCGTCCGGATCGCGAACGCGATCCCGAAGGCGGACAGGAGGATGGCGACCGTCCATCCGTGGCGGTGCCACTACCCGGGTTTCGTCGATTCCATGCTGGCCGCTGCTCCGTGAACCGGCGCGCGAGACCGAGGGGGTGTATTAATAGCCTGCTACCGCAAAGTTCGGACGCGCGCGCGCGGCGCTATTCCGGCGCCCGGAACCGGTAGAACCAGCGGCC
>JASHVP010000091.1 GCA_030044475.1 Thermoplasmata archaeon
CTGCACGGGCTCGGCGCCCTGGCCGAGCGGCAGGCGGTGATCCGGCAGAGCGGGGGCCGGGCGGACGTCCTCGCCGTCGCCTACCCGAACGACCCGGCGAGCCTCCGGGTCGCCGTCGGCCTGCTGCGCGTCGAGGACGGCGAGGTCCGGCAGACCGAGCCGCACCTGGTCACCATTCCGGCGGACGACGTGCCCGAGCCCTCGGAGCTGCTGCGTCAGTTCCTCTCCCAGTACTACGGAGGCCAGTTCGAGCTGCCGGAGCGCGTCTACATCGCCGGGGCGCGCCCCGCGGGAGTCGACCGCACGCTCGACGAGCTGTTCGGAGCGCGCGGCGTCGAGGTCGTCTTCCGCCCGTCGGGCCGCTACGCGGCGCTCGCGCGGCTGGCGGAGCGGCTCGCCCGCGCCACCGTCGACCAGGTCGTGGCGCGACCCGCTCCTCGCGAGGTGCTCGTCGCCCTCCAGACCCTGCTCGAGCTGCCGACGATCCCCAACCGGATCGAGGGGATCGACATCTCGATCTTCCAGGGGTCGGAGGCGGTCGGCTCGCTGGTCGTCTTCGAGCGCGGGTTGGCCCGCAAGTCGGAGTACCGTCGCTACCGGATCCGGTCCGTCCCGGGCACGAACGACTTCGCGATGGTCGCGGAGGTCGTCCGCCGGCGGTACGCCCGCCGCCTCGCCGAACAGGAGATCCTGCCGGACCTGCTGCTCATCGACGGGGGCGCCGGCCAGCTCTCCGCGGCCCTCGAGTCCCTCGCGGCCCTCGGCCTCGCGGACCGTGTCCCGGCGATCGGCCTCGCGAAACGGGAGGAGGAGGTCTACCGTCCCGACCGCCACGAGCCGATGCACCCGAACCCGAACAGCCCGCCGATGCTGTTGCTGCGCGCCGTCCGCGACGAGGCGCACCGGTTCGCCGTGACGTACCACCGGACGCGTCGGAGGATCCGGCTCCGCGAGGAGTTCGACCGGGCCGGGCGCCCGTCCCCCTCGCCCGCCGCCTGACGTCGCGCGGTCAGCCCGGGAGGGGCCCGCCCCGCCGCACGGCGCGGGTCGGCGGGTGGGGACCGAGGTTGTGCCGGGCGAGGGCGGTCGGTGTCGGGAACCGGCGCCCGCAGAGGCCGCAGACGAGCCCCGGCGTGCCGGCCTCCGGGTTCATCGCGAGGTCCGCCTCGGGCGACGCGTCGCGGTGGGCGCGGCGCAGGTGCGCGAGCAGCTCCGCCGCCGAGGCGGCGGGCGCGCCGCAGACGCTGCACGTGTCTCGCATCTGTCTGCCTCCCTCCCCGGTTTCTCCGGACCCTTCCCTTTTGAAGGTATGTCCCGCGGCCCGCTCGGCGGCCGGCGATTGTCGGCCGGACCTCCTCCGAACTCCCCCGATTGTCGAATGCTAGCGCGCGGCGGCGCGTCGCGTCGGCAACGCCTTAACCCACCAGCGACCTCCTCCCGGCGTCGGGCCTCGCGGGAAGAGTCTCCCATGGCGCCGTTGTCGATCTGCATCAATACCCAGACGCCCCTCGTGCAGTTCCTCGACGATCCGGACCGCGGCCGGGGGCTCCCGCACGACGGAGTCGACCTCACGACGCTGCGCGACGGGGTGGACTACCGCTACTCGCCGGGCGGCGTCACCCGGATGGTCTACCCGCTCGTCCGACGGCTGCTCGAGAAGGGGATCCTGGACGAGGCCCACTGGGTCGCGTTGAACCCGCGGGCGCCGGCGACGGCCCACCTCGGGCCGATGACGCTGCACCACGTCGCCCTCGACCCCGAACGGATGAGCGGGTACGCGGCGGTCAAGGAAGCGATCTGGGGCCGGGTCCACGAGATCGACGCGGACGACCGGAACGAGCAGCTGTTCTGGTCGGAGGCGTTCGCCGCCTACGAGTACTACAACCGGAGCACGGCCGAGCTGATCCGCCGCCTGGACGAACGCCACAACTTCGACACGTTCTACGTGCACGACTTCCAACAGATGCCGGTCGGCCACATGCTCGGCACCCTGAAGCCGAAGGTGTTCCGCTGGCACATCCCGTTCGACGGCGCCGCCCTCCCCGAGGAGTGGCGCGCGCTGTTCACGACGTACCTCCACGCCTACGACGTCCTCGTGGTCAGCGCGGAGCGGTACGCGGTGTCGCTGCGCGCGCTCGCGCCGAAGGCCCAGGTCGTCCGGTACTACCCGTACGTCGACCCGGCCGACTACACCCGACCGGACCCGGCCGCCGTGGCGGGAGTCGCCCGGCGCCTCGGGATCTCCGGCCGCGCCGACGTCGCGCTCGTCGTCGGCCGGATGGACCCGATCAAGGGCCAGGACCTGGCGATCCGGGCGTTCGCCGAGCTCGCGTCCGACTACCCGCGACTCGAGCTGGTGCTCGTCGGGAACGGCAGCTTCTCCGGATCGCGGGCGGGGCTGGGGCTCTCGAAGTCCGCCCGGTGGCGTTCGCACCTCGAGGGGCTCGTCCGCGCGGCCGACCTGTCGGACCGGGTCCGGTTCACGGGCCACCTGCCGCAGTCGGACCTCGACGCGCTCTACGAGCGGTGTCGGTTCACGCTCCTCCCGTCCGTGCGCGAAGGGTTCGGTCTGGTGGCGGTCGAGAGCTGGCTGCACGGCAAGCCCGCGATCATCACGAACCGGGCCGGCATCTCCGAGCTGGTCCACGATGGGGAGAACGGCCTCCTGTTCGACCCGGACGATTCGGCGTCGCTCCCCCGGGCGATGCGTCGGCTCCTCGACGGCCGGTCGGGCCCGCTCCGCCGCCGGCTCGCGCGGAACGGGCTCGCCACGTCGCAGGAGTGCTCGGTCGAGGCGGCCGAGCGCGCCGAACGGGCGCTGCTCGCGCCCCCCGCGGAGGCGTGATGGTCGGCCTCGCCGTCGTGCTGGGGTGGTTCCGGCCGTACGAGACCGCGGGCGCGACCGCCGTCGCGACGGTGCTCGTGGTGCTCCTCGTCCGCGAGCTCGTCGGGCGCCTGATGCGGCGCAGCAATCCGCAGATGGCGGTCGCCGCGCGCCGGCTCGGCTCGGTGGTCGTCGCGCTGATCGGGGGCACGCTCACCCTGCAGGCGCTCGGGGCCAGCCCGGACATCCTGCTGCTCGTGATCGGCGTCCTCGGCGCGACGATCCTGATCGCGCTCCGCGAGCCACTCGGCAACTACGGGGCGAAGTTCTTCTCGGAGATCTACACCCCGTTCAAGGTCGGCGACTCGATCCGGGTCCAAGGGTTCGCCGGGAAGGTCATCGAGATCAACGCGATGTCGACGATCCTCCTGTCGGATGACGAGCAGCTGATCTCGGTCCCGAACGTCGCGATGGTCCGCGACGTCGTCGTGAACACCTCGCCCCAGGCCTGGCGCGAGATCACGATCCCGGTGGCCGTGGCGAGCGCCGTCGACCTGCCGACGTTCGAGAGCGAGCTCCGCAAGTCGCTCACGAAGCTGCGGACCCGGCTCGACCCCCGGTTCCCCCCGTTCCTCACGACGAAGGCCCGGAGCCCGCAGTCGACCGACGTGCTCCTGACCGTGATGCTCCGGCGCCCGGAGGACCGGGACGCGATCACGCTCGAGGTGAACCAGCGCGTGACCGAGGTCCTGCAGCGCGTGCGTGCGACCCGGGCCTGACGCGGGCTAGCGCCGCCCGGCGCGTCCCACGCCGATCCAGGTCATCTCCGGGGGTCGCCGGTCGTCCTGCCACAGCGCCCCGATCACCTCGCCGAGGTGGTGCGCCTCCTCGAGCGTGACCTGCAGGACCGCGTCGCGCACCGTGTACGAGCCGGGCATCCACGGCGCCCGGCAGCGGCGCCCCAGCGAGCGGGGCGTGAACGAGCGGCCGGTGCGCGCGACCTCGGACCACACCCGGCGCGCATAGGACCGGAAACCGGCCCAGTCCGTCGGCCGCCGTCGCGGGTCCGAGAACAGCTCCGAGATCTCGTCGGTGCGACCGCGGACGATGTAGACCATCCAGACCTCCTGCACGTTGAGCACGTGCACGAGGGTGTCGAACAGGCTCTCGTGCCCGATCCCCCGGCGTCGGCTCGCCTCCCGCCCCGGGAGGCGGCGGACCCGTCCGACGAACCGGTCGAAGACCTCCCGGTCGTACGCGAGGAGCGTGCGCGC